>NZ_JANSIO010000001.1:0-4875 GCF_047462195.1 Synechococcus sp. R3-13
CCCCCCAGCCCAAGCCACCATCGAAGCTGGTCCGGAAAACACGCCCGCCTCTCCCCAAAACCCCCAACCTTCCTAGCCAAACTTGCTCACTTGAACCTTGACAAACAGAGCCAGAGCAGTCTCAGAAACGCTACAGTAAAGCTACGGAGACGAAAGCAACGTCTGAAGGTTTCTGCGGGATTCTGGGCAGAATGCTTTTAAGATCCGTGGAATTGCGTTCTTGAGTTGAGACTTGGCGCACGGGAAGAGGGGGCTATGGGTAAAGTCATCGGGATTGACCTGGGAACCACCAACAGTTGCGTGGCGGTTTTGGAAGGTGGTCAGCCCGTTGTGATCACCAACGCCGAGGGAGGGCGCACCACCCCCAGCATTGTCGGCTTCGCCAAGAACAACACCCGCTTGGTGGGCCAACTGGCCAAGCGCCAGGCGGTTACCAATGCCGAAAACACCATCTTCAGCATCAAACGCTTCATTGGCCGCACCTTTGCCGAGACCGAAGATGAGCGGAGGCGGGTTCCCTACAAAGTCATCCCCGGTCGAGACAACATGGTGGAAGTGGCGGTGCAAGATCGCGCCTACACTCCGCAGGAGATCTCCGCCATGATCCTGCAAAAGCTGAAGGCCGATGCGGAGGCCTATCTGGGGGAGCCGGTGACCCAAGCCGTGATCACCGTTCCCGCCTACTTCACCGATGCCCAGCGGCAAGCCACCAAAGATGCGGGCACTATTGCCGGGCTGGAGGTGTTGCGCATCATCAACGAGCCGACGGCAGCCGCCCTGGCCTATGGCCTAGACAAACAAGATCAAGACCTGCGCATTCTGGTTTTCGACCTGGGTGGTGGCACCTTCGACGTCTCGGTGCTGCAACTGGGCAGCGGGGTGTTCGAGGTGCAGGCGACCGCCGGCAACAACCACCTAGGGGGGGATGACTTCGACCAAAGAATTGTCGATTGGCTCATCCGTCAGTTTTTGGAGACGGAAGGGATCGACCTCTCGCGGGATCGCATGGCCCTGCAGCGGATGCGGGAGGCTGCTGAGAAGGCCAAAATTGAGCTGTCCAGCACCCAGGTTACACTCATTAACCTGCCTTTTATCACCGCCGACGATTCGGGGCCCAAGCACCTGGAAGTGGAGCTGACCCGCGGCAAGTTTGAGGAGTTGGTGCGGGATCTGGTGGAGGCCACCGTGGAGCCTACAGAACAGGCGCTGCGGGATGCTGGCCTCTCCCCTGCAGACATCGACCGCGTGCTGCTGGTGGGCGGCTCTACTCGTATTCCCGCTGTCCAGGAGAAAATTCGGCAAATCTTCAAAAAAAACCCAGATCGCTCCGTCAATCCCGACGAGGCGGTGGCCCTTGGCGCTGCCATCCAGGCAGGCGTGGTGGGTGGAGAAGTGAAAGATCTACTGCTGCTGGACGTGATCCCTCTCTCGATTGGGGTGGAAACGCTGGGGGGAGTCTTCACCCGCATCATCGAGCGCAACACCACCATTCCCACCAGTAAAACCCAGATTTTCTCCACTGCCACCGATGGCCAGAGTGTGGTGGAGATTCACGTCCTGCAGGGAGAGCGGGCCATGGCCAAAGACAACAAAACCTTGGGCCGCTTTCAGCTGACCGGGATCCCGCCGGCTCCCCGTGGGGTGCCCCAGATCGAGGTTTCTTTTGACATCGATGCCAACGGGATCTTGAAAGTCTCGGCTCGGGAAAAGGGGACAGGAATCGAGCAGAGCGTCAAGATCACCAACAACGGTGGCTTGAGCAGCAGCGAGATCGAGCGAATGCGTCGGGAAGCGGAGGCCTATGCCGAAGAAGATCAGCGCCGGCGGCAGTTGGTGGAAGCCCGCAACCAGTCGGACAGCCTGCTCTACAACTACGACAAAACCCTGCAGGAGCATGGCAATCGTCTCAGCGAAGCTCGAATCCAGCGGGGGGCTCAAGTGGCGGGCACATTGAGGGCATTGCTGGCAAATGATAACGTAGACTTAGCAACTTTACGGAACGCAATGGAAGAACTGCGGGCTGTCCTGCTGGAGATGGGTAGCGAGATCTATGGAGCTCGCTGAGGATTCTAGGCAACTGCTTGCTCTCCCCCAGCTCCGGTGCCTTGTAGGTCTGCTTCGGTTGTGCTGCCTGACAAGTTGCATCTCAAGTGTGTCTGATGTTTTGATCTTTAACCTCTTCTGAAGCGCTTCTATGGCTCGCGACTACTATGAAATCTTGGGGGTTAGCCGCGATAGCTCCAAAGAGGAGATCAAGCGCGCCTATCGACGGTTGGCTCGTAAGTACCACCCGGATGTCAACAAGGAGCCAGGCGCCGAGGAGCGCTTCAAAGAGATCAACCGTGCCTATGAGGTGCTCTCTGATAATGAGCTGAAAGCCCGCTACGATCGCTTTGGAGAAGCGGGTTTGAGTGGAGCTGCTGCGGCAGCAAGTGGATTCCAGGATTTTGCGGGGATGGGTGGCTTTGCCGACATTTTCGAGAGCTTTTTCACCAACTTTGCAGGGGCAGGAGCCAGCTATGCCCGCAGTCGCCAGGGGCCGGTACGGGGCGATGATCTGCGCTTTGACCTAAAACTGGAGTTTCTGGAAGCCATCTTCGGCGGCGAAAAGCAGATTCGCATCAGCCACCTGGAGGTCTGCAATGTCTGTGGGGGCAGCGGGGCTAAGCCCGGTACGGAGGTGAAAACTTGCCCCACCTGCGGGGGCGGTGGTCAGGTGCGGCGGGCAACCCGCACGCCGTTTGGCAACTTTACCCAGGTCTCGGTTTGTCCCACCTGTGGTGGCAGCGGTCAGGTGTTGGAAGAGCCCTGCTACAACTGCAATGGCGAGGGCTTGGCCCAAACCACGAAGAAACTGCGCATCAACATCCCAGCCGGCGTGGATAGTGGCACCCGTTTGCGGGTTTCCGGGGAAGGCGATGCCGGTCGACGCGGTGGCCCGCCCGGGGATCTCTACGTCTACCTGTTTGTGGAACCGGATCCCGACTTCCAGCGAGATGGCCTGACCATTCTCTCGGAGGTGCGGGTGAGCTATTTGCAGGCCATCTTGGGGGCCAAGGTCTCTGTGCCCACCGTGGACTCGAAAGCCGGCCTGGAGGAGGAGGTGGAGCTGACCATCCCAGCCGGATCCCAGCCGGGTACAGTGCTGACCCTGGAAGGTAAGGGGGTACCTCGCATTGGCAACCCGATGTCTCGGGGCGACCACCAAATCACGCTGGTGGTGGAGATCCCCACCCGCATCAGCTCGGAAGAGCGGGAATTGCTCATGCGCTTGGCTGAGTTGCACGGAGAACGCATCAACAAGCGGGACGGTTTCTTGGGTGGGTTGTTGCGAGGACTGGCCCAGATGCCCGGCAACCGGGAGCGTGAGGAAGAATGACTGCAGAGGCTGTTTCGTCAGAAGAGGTCAAGCTTGTCCTTGACCAGCGTGGGATCCCTTGCCCACTTAACTACGTGCGGGCGAAGCTGCGCCTGGAGCGCATGGCTCCTGGAGAACTGCTGGAGCTGTGGCTGGATGCGGGAGAACCTCTGGAGCAGGTGCCCAACAGTCTAGCCATGGCCGGGCATCGGATTGAGGGACAGGCAGCTTCCCCCGAAGGCCATTACATTCTCTGGGTGCGTCGCGGCACGCCTGCGTCGCCATGAGCCCGGTGAAACCAGAAGGAAAGGGGGATCCGGGATCCAGTTGTACCGGCTGGGTGCGAGCAGCGCAGGCCAACTTTTATCGCGTGCGTATCGATCCAAGTTTGGCTGCCCTCTTTCCCGAGATCCCGGCTCGGTTTCCGGTTGAAAAGCCCACGCCGGCAGAGATTCTCTGTACCAGTCGGGCCAAGCTGAAAAAAATGGGCCAGCAGGTGATGGTGGGGGACTGGGTGGAGGTGCGCTTGCCGCCTGCTGCCGCCGACCTCTGGCCGGAGCGGGGGGTGATCGAGGCGATCCTGCCGCGGCGCACTCAGCTGCCTCGACCCGCTATTGCCAACGCGACCCAAGTTCTGGTGGTGGTGGCCCTGGCCGAGCCCGACCCTGAGCCCAACGCCCTCAGTCGTCTGCTGGTGCAAGCTGAGGCCAGCCAACTGCGGGTTCAGGTGGTGTTGAACAAATGCGACTGCGTGGATCCAGAAGTGGCGACAACTTGGGTGGAGCGTCTGCAGAGGTGGGGATATGAGCCTCTGTTGGTCAGTGCCCACACCCAAGCTGGGATCCCCCAGTTGCAACAGTGCTGTCGAGATCAGATCTCGGTGGTGATGGGCCCTTCCGGGGTGGGCAAATCCAGCTTGCTCAATCGGCTGCTGCCGGACGTTCGGCTGGCTACTCAGGCCGTCTCCAGACGTTTGGGCCATGGTCGGCACACCACCCGCCATGTGGAGCTGTTTCCTTTGCCGGAAGGCGGTTGGATCGCCGATTCGCCGGGATTCAATGCTGGCGAAGGGATCCCGCCGGTGCATCCTTTGCAGTTGATACGGTGCTTCCCCGAAGTAAGGGATCGCTTGGGCGCCTGTCAGTTTCGCGATTGCCTGCACCATCGAGAGCCGGGCTGTGGGCTCCGAGATCTGGATTGGGAACGACGGACTTTTTACTTGCAGCTTTTGCAAGAAGTCCAGCAGGTGCAAAAGGCATCGGTGGGCCTTATCCAGCCTGGCCAAGATCCCAGTCTCGCCAGAATTGCGCGAAAGACCCCAATCTGAGGACTATAGTCATTCCAAACTAGATTGAGACACTCCTCAAGCATTCCGTGCAGCTTCTGCGACCACTCCCAGCCCCTCTTCCTTTGGGAGAGGGGAGTTAGAAACCAATACACAAATGTTTCATTCCTGTCTAAAATGACTATAAAACGACCGTAGAATGTCAGCTAGAAATCGCAGGAGCCCCGCACTG
>NZ_JANSIO010000002.1:0-1581 GCF_047462195.1 Synechococcus sp. R3-13
AGTGCGGGGCTCCTGCGATTTCTAGCTGAGGCTTTTCCTAAGACAAGAGCCTCTACCCCAGGTTTTTGCTCTTTCAGAGAAGGGCAACCAGCAAAAGAATCACCCCAATTCCAACAATCAGTACAGCTCCCCCCAGCCACACCCAGGAGATGCGGGACCTGCTGCCTATGTCGGTTTTCCCGACAGGATTCTCCGGCGCAGGTTCAGGCTTTGAGTTGACCGAATCCGGGGCAACAACTGTCAGATCCTGCAACAAGAAGTCGCCTTTTTTTTCCAACAGAACCGTGGTTTCTTCTGAGGCCAGCAGCGGGTTCAACAAGGGGGCCGTTTGCTCCCACTCGTATTCAGAATGTCCCGACTCACGCCCGTACACCGTGACCTGCTCCAAGCCGGGCAAGCCCAACACTCTGAGCTCCGCCTGCACCCGTTCCATGAGATGGGGGTAGTCCACTCGGGCCGAGGAGGATCGATTCAGAAGAACGTGTAGATGACCTTGGCGGCGTTTGACCGCAATTCTGACCGGGGCAGCCAACCGAGCCTGCAACGCTTGGGCAATCTCAGCTTCGGTCATGGGGCAACATCCAAGGCATGCGAGTTAATTCTAATACAATCCTAGGGCAACGATGCAGAGGGTTACGGGGCCTCGGGGTAGAATGGGATGCGCGTTGGCGAAGAAAAGCAGAGCGTTCATCTTTTTCTCTCGCCGGATCCCTAGCTGGAAGTTCTATGCAAGAGAAAACCATTGTCCGCGATTACTTCAACTCCGTTGGCTTCGAGCGCTGGCGGCGCATTTATGGTGAAGAAGAAGTCAATTTCGTCCAAAAAGACATCCGCCTTGGCCATGCTCGCACAGTAGAGACGGTGTTGCAGTGGTTGGGGGATCCCTCGGGTTTACGCATTTGTGATGCCGGATGCGGGGTGGGCAGCCTCAGCTTGCCCTTGGCCGCCAGGGGGGCACAGGTGTTCGCCAGCGACATCTCGGAACAAATGGTGAACGAAGCACGCCGCCGCCAGCAAATGGAGTTGGGATCCACAGACAACCCACACTTTTGGGTCTCGGATCTGGAGGAATTGACGGGGGAATACGATGTCGTCATCTGCCTCGATGTGATGATCCACTACCCTGAAGCCGAGGCCCTGCGCATGCTAAAGCACCTGACCCGCCTGGCTCGGTCCCGCCTGATCTTCAGTTTTGCCCCCAAAACCCCCTGGCTGACGCTGCTGAAGAAAGTGGGAGAGTTCTTCCCCGGCCCCAGCAAAACCACCCGCGCCTATCAACACCGAGAGGCGACCTTGGTGAGCCAATTAACCGAATGGGGCTGGAAAGTGCAGCAGCGACAAACCATTCGCAGCCGCTTCTACTTTGCTTGGCTCCTCGATCTGGTTCGGTGACACTCGATCTGGTTCGTTAAACGGGAATGAAACATTTTCGTCTAGCTCCCCTCTCCCTCTGGCAGCGAGGCTGGGAGTAGGGGCAGCAGCGTGGAATGCTTGGGGAGTGTCTCAATCTAGTTTAAAAATGACTATAACGATCAGCTGAGGTTATCCAGTTGCTGATACATTTACGCTGAACACTGCTGA
>NZ_JANSIO010000003.1:0-1962 GCF_047462195.1 Synechococcus sp. R3-13
GGTAGCGAAGAACCACCCTCTCGGGGGTCACCTGGGCCGGCAGCACTTGACCCCGCTGGGCCCGTCGGATGCCCCGGATCTCAAAAATATCGGCAAAGTCTGCCTCAAAGCGCAGGGTAATCGGCACGCGAAACGGCTCCGAGCCGTAGTTGTGAATGCGAATGCGCTCGTAGGCAACGTTGTTCCACAAAAAAGTAGTCCGTAAAACATGCAGAGTATCTTGACCGATAAACTGCCCCTCTGAGGTGGTGAACTCCGGGTTGGTCAGATCCACCGCCAAAATATCTTTGTCTTCCCGCACCTCTGAGCTGAGCAGCAGGAACTGCTTTCCCTGCAAGTCCAACACCCAGCGGGACAAAAAGCGGGTGTCGTCCCGGAAGAGGCCATGATCCCGGATGCCAAGGGGGCGCATGTTCCCTCGCCGGTCAAAGATGGCAAAGCAGTTGTCATGCTTGAGAACATGAGAGCGTGCCTCCACCCAAGAGGCGCTGGCCCGGATGTAGTACTGATCTTGAATTTGGATGATGTCTTCTGCCATCTCGGTCTTCTCGATCCCTATCCAGCCGGTCTCCTACGCGAACAGCTTACTGCTATCGGTCCACTCAAAGAAGGCGAAGAAGCAGGGGCCCCCCGATGCAGCCCAGCAGCCCTAGCTGCTACTTGGCCCATCTAAGCCTTATTAAGCTGCCTTCTTCGCGACATCTCCTGCCGCTCGTTCACCAGTTGGCGGTAGAGAGCCTCGTAGTCCGACACCATTCTTTCCACGCTGAACCGCTCCTCAAACACCTGCCGCACCCCGGCTCGGCTCAGGGATCCCACCTTCTCCACAGCCTCCACTGCTTCCTCCACCGAGTCGACAATAAAGCCGGAGCGCCTGTCGGCCATTACCTCGGGTACTGAGCCAAAACGGGTGGCAATTACCGGCGTGCCACAGGCCATCGCTTCAATCATCACCAGCCCAAAGGGCTCCGGCCAGCGGATGGGAAACAGCACCGCATAGGCCTTGCCCAAAAACTCGCTTTTCTCTTGGTCGGTGATTTCCCCTATGATCTCCACATTGGGGTGGCGACTGGCCAAAGGCTTAATTTCTAACTCGTAGTACTGGCGATCCACCGCATCGATCTTGATAGCAGCCTTCAGCGGCATCCCTGCCCGCGCCGCAATTTCAATAGCCGTGTCCAGCCCTTTTTCCGGGGAGACCCGGCCCAAAAAGGCCAGGTAGTCCCCCTTTTCTGGATAGAAACGGTAGAGATCCAGGGGCAAGCCGTGGTAGACCGTCCCCACCCAGCGGGCCTGGGGCAAAGGCAGCCGCTGGGCATTGGAGATGGAGACCACCGGAATGTCCTGAAACTCGGTGTAGAGGGGCTGCAGCTCCGGAATGTCCAGTCGCCCGTGTAGGGTGGCCAAAAAAGAAACCTGCGGGTGGCGACGGGCCAGGGCATAGGGATAGTAGTCGATGTGGCCGTGGATAATGTCAAACTCGTCGGCCATCTGAAAGGCTTTCTCCACCATCAAAATATGAGGAGCCACCGTGTCGATAGCCGTGGGATCCAAACGCAAAGCCCGCTCCCGAAAGGGGATTAGACGCGCTTGGGTTTGGGAGTCGCCGCTGGCGAACAACGTCACCTCATGCCCCCGCCGCACCAGCTCTTCGGTGAGCCAAGACACAACTCGCTCGGTGCCGCCGTAGAGCTTGGGGGGCACACTCTCATGCAAAGGGGCAATCTGAGCAATGCGCATAGCCATCCTCCACACCAAATCATCACCGCTCAGGGCTGTCTGCCAGACCGGGCTCACTGGCATTTCCGGCTGCTCCTAGGGAGAGCTTCTCACCCACGCCATGAGCTGCAACGTTCTTCAAGGGCAAAGCCAGGCCCAACCTTTATCGTAGCCAGCCAAGCCTGTTGGATGGGTCTTGTCGGAAAGCGTCTCATTTTCTGGCCTGACAGTTTTTGTCCAGAG
>NZ_JANSIO010000004.1:0-4330 GCF_047462195.1 Synechococcus sp. R3-13
GGGGATCCCTGGCCTGACCTGCCCCTGGCCGAAGTAGCGCCCAAATTGCAGCTCGTACACCTCATCTTCATCTTGGGTTTCTACCCACAGCTCCGAGCGGGCATAGCCCACGCACAGCAGCCCATACCCCTGCTCCTTCAACTCCCGCGAAATGCCCATGGCTTCCGGCTGGTACAGGGATCCCCGCCGTACCCGCACCGCACAGGTGGTACAGGCGCCATTGCGACAGGCAAAGGGCAGTTGGATCCCTTGGGCCTCGGCGCTGGCCAAAATGTATTGATCCGCCGGCACCTGGATTAGATAGTGAGTGTCCCGTTGGCGGTCATGGATGTGAACCGGGTAAGAAGGGACAGAAGAGGAAGAACGCATGGGGAAGTGGCCTTTTTGCAGAGCAGAAATCTTTTTCATGATTCCACAGGATTTTAACCACTACCCCACCAAACCTGAACCGGCTGGGGATCCCCAGGAGCTGAAGCCGATCTGTTGGTGGGTCTAAAGATAAACAAACAGACCCCGAGTTGGTTGTTGAGATAAGCTAAAGGTAGGGCTCCCAAGGAGAGCATCCCATGCTGGAAACCCCCAATGCCAATCTGGCCTCACTGGAAAAACCATCGTCTTCCCTCTCTGCCGAAACCCTCAACAAGCTGATCGAGAGCAATGCTGAAAGTCGGCCTTGGGGGAGCTTTACAGTGCTGGAAGAGGGCCCTGGCTACAAAATCAAGCGGATCGTGGTTTTGCCCAAGCATCGCCTTAGCCTGCAGTTGCACTACCATCGCAGCGAACACTGGATCGTCGTTGCCGGCACCGCCAAGGTCACCTGCGGAGATGAAGAAAAGCTCATTACGGCCAACCAATCCACCTACGTGCCCCCTTGCACCAAGCATCGCCTGGAGAACCCTGGCGTCATCCCTCTGGTGATTATTGAGGTGCAAAACGGCCAGTACTTGGGCGAAGACGACATTGTCCGCTTCAGCGACGACTACGCCCGGGTTAACGGTGGGCAAAAGTAGCCAATCCCAATGGCCTAGGCGAGCTTTTGGCTACTGAGGATCGCGCTCCTCTAGAACAGCATCACCAGCAGGGCAACCACCAACAACAGCACAGCCCACATAGCCTGCCAGAAGGGATGGTAGCTGGTGAGTAGTTGGCCATGGCGGGTTTGGAAGCGGGCCAGATCCAGGTAAGGGGCCACCCCCCGTCGGAACCACCCCACTGCGGATCCCTCTTGGCCGATCAACCCCCCTGCCTGGCGCGCTCCAAACAGGAAGTTGCCCAGCGGCCCAAAGCGGGAAGCATAGCGTAGGAAGATCATGCCGGTCTTATCCTGGAACTTGAGATCGGAGCCAAAGCGATAGCCCGGATCCCCTCGCCCAATCACCCGCCCCTCCAACTGCATCGGCAACCCGCGCAAGGGGCTGGCGTAGGGATTGCTCATGGCCTTCAACACGGTCAACGCTGGCGGGTTTTCCAGACTGGGGTACATCACCGTCATCTTCAGCAGCAGGCCCAAGCCCACCCCCATCAGGGTCAGCCCGGCAAGGATGTCATAGAAGCCCATCCGCAAAGCCGGGATCCCGAGCAGCGCCCCCACAATCGCCCCCAGCCACTCGGCGTTCAACAGCAGCACATCCAGGAGGAAGTTCCCGTAGAGCTGCTGCCGGTTGAGCTGCTTGCCCTGGGCTACCACGCTGGCCATATCGAACTCCACCGGCAGATCCAGTTGCTCCGCATAGGTGCCCAGCGCCCGCACCCGTTTGCCCGTGAGGGGATGGGTGGAGTTCAGCTCCATCCACCAGGCCCAAGGGTTAAACAGATCCCACAAAAATACCCTGCCCACCTGGCCGGGATCCGCCGCCACCCGGTAGGCCGTCCCCGCCGTAACAGCCGCCTTGGCATCGTAGATCCCCAAAGCCCGCGTTCCTTCCAGCAGGCGAGCACTGCGCTGTCGGGTTTCCTCATCCCGCTCCCGCTCTCCCTCTTGCACAATGCCGTAGGCAATTTTCACCAAAGCCCGCGAGAGCCCATTGGGGTTGCCGGTGGTTTCGGCAGCAAAGTGGTCGGCAAAGTACTCCCGCACCCGCGACAGATACAGCAACAAGTAGGAGCCGGCCACATAGAAAAAGTAGGCGACCAAGGCCAGGGAGCGGAGGCTGCCCCTTTTGCCGTTGTCGCGCGCATCCCGCATGTAGACGTAAAGAAGGTAGAGAATCTGCACCAACGTGGAAGCCAGGGTCATGACGGCGAAATCCCAGTGGATCACATGCCCCAGCTCGTGGGCATAGACCGTAGCCACCTCTTCATCTTCCAAGTAGGTGAACAATCCTTCGCTGACAACAATGCGGGCCGTGTCCGGCAGGCTGCCATAGGTGAAGGCGGTGGGGTTTTGGTCGCGGATCAGCCCCAGCTTCGGCTGCTTCAGCTTGTACTGTCGGCAGACCCGTTCAATGACCTCCGCACTCTCTGGGCTGCGACGCCCGATTTCCGCCAAGCTCACCCACTCGGTGCCATAGAGGCTGTGCTGGATCCAGTCCATCAGCCAGGGAGACAAGAAGAAAATCAAAGCGTTGAAGGCGAGGGTGAGCAGAACGGCAAGGATGAAAAAGCCCAAGGAAAATCCCCCCTCTGAGACGCCCAAGATGGCCAGGAAAAGCACAAACACCATGCCAAACAACAGGCTCAGAGTCACGCCTGCGGCCATTGTCAGGTTGCCGGCAAAGCTGGCCAACATTAGCGAAACCCCCACCTGAGGGGCGCGGTAGCTGCGCTTGGTTTGTCCGGTTTTGAGACCTGAGGTGGCGGGATCCAATTCCGCTAGGGTGCGGCTGGGGTTGAAGCAATAGCGGCTCAGCCAAACGCTCAGTAGACGCAGCTCGTGGGGATTCAGGCTTTTCAGAGGCTCCAGCCACAGGGCCGCTTCCACCGACAGCATCACCGTCGAGACGGCGCTGGGATTGCGAAACAAGGTGGGCAAGAGGGGCAGAACCTCCTGTTTTTGCCCAGAAGTGAGGCTGTGAAAACCCAAAACCGCCTGGCGGAGCAAACCAGGCGGCTGAGGAAGGTCGGCAGTAAGCAACTGGCGATCGCTGACAAAGCAGTAGCGGCTTAGATCCGGACTCTCCGGGGACTCCGTCCCACTGACGGGTTCGCGAGAGGGTCGCGTAGCGGTAAAGTGCTCTGCACTGCTAACACGACCGGGATCCACCTTGTCTGTCGCCGGCTCCGGATCCAGCCTCACCTGAGTTTTCCAGTCGGCAGCCTGCTGGCCCATGGGGCGGCTGTAGAGGGCCAACCGTTTGACTTGGGGGTAGCGAGTGGGAATCGCCTTCTGGAACCAGGCCGTCAACTCCTCATAGTTGAGAGCAAGGCCGGCAGGGCGGTTGATCATAATGACAAGGGCATAAGCCTTGGGAGTCTCCTGGAGCGGTTGGGCTTTGGCCTGTAACCTAAGGCGGGGATTGGCCAGCGCCTGCTCCAGCCACTGCACCACTTCCTGTTCGTTCATGGCCCTCTCCCGGATCTAGTGGGGTGAAGAAGATCAACTATTCATCAACCATTCAACTGTTGCCTCGGTTGCCGACTGCCGATTGGCCTCACGGGAGCTATTCTGGCATTTCCTCCCGTTGACGGGATCCCCATCCTCCTACCAGCCCAGTACAGTTCCCCTTCTGGGAAAGCATGAGAACCTGAGCTTTGGGAATTTTTGGCTATAAAATCGAGCGCTGCCCTTCTGGGCTGATACCAATAATGGTGAGCTGGCAATCCAACACTTTGAAACCGTACTTTTCTGCCACCTTCTGGGTGATGTTAAGAATGGCGTTGTTTTTGAACTCGATCACCTTGTTGGTCTTGACGCACACCAGATGGTGGTGGTGGTGGGGGGCCGGCTGGTTGATCTCGTAATGTTTGTGCCCTTCGGTCAGTTCCAGTTCTCGCAAAATGCCCATGCGGGACATCAGCTTGACGGTGCGGTAAATGGTGGAAAGGCTAATGTTGTGGCCTTCTTCCCGCAACTTTTTGTGCAACTCCTCCGCGCTCAGATGCGTGCCCTCAGGCAAGTTTTGAAACGTTTGCAGGATGATCTCCCGCTGCCGAGTGGCTCGCCAGCCTTTGGCATTGAGCTCTGCCTTGAACGCCTCTTCGGTGTAGACCATGATGCCGCCCCTCCGCTGTTGGGCAACGTCGCCGTAACAGTCAATAAGTTCTGTAATTGATAATAACTTCATTTATGACGACACCACCCGACTTGGTTGCTGAAGACATCGTTCAGGCTCAGTTCAGGCCCAATAGAACAGGGACGCAAGTAAACTACCCGACCCTGACTGCTTCGCAG
>NZ_JANSIO010000005.1:0-3083 GCF_047462195.1 Synechococcus sp. R3-13
AATCCTCTCAGAAAAAACCTGCCCGTAGCACTGGTTATGGTGATTTCAAATTACACTGAAGCAGCTTGTAGATTCCAGACCTCTTTCTCCTTTGGAGAGGGGCCGGGGATGAAGGAGTGATGAGGGGACTGCGGTGTTGTGGAAACGAAGCCGAAAACTAGTTCCATTACTGCTTCAACGGACGGGAAGCCTGGGGATCTTCTCCTCAGAGCAGAAATCAGGGCGCCAGGTTCGTTTTCTGCGCCGCTTCCGCTTTACCCGTATTGGGGGGCGGTTTGTTGGGATCGCCCTGTTGGTAAGTATTGCTGCTTTCAACACCGGCAACAATCCCCTGTACTTGTTGCTGGGGATGCTGCTCAGCCTTATTCTCATCAGTGGTACCCTCTCTGATCTCACCCTCAAAGATCTGGAGGTCAGCCGGCAGTTGCCTAGCCGCATTTTCGCCGGCCAGCCTGTCTTGGTGGGTCTCACGCTGGTCAATCGCAAACGGCGCCTGCCCAGCTTCTCGTTGCAGGTGAGCGAACGCATTGAGGGGCTGAGGCGGGAAGATTGGCCTTCCAGCTATGTTTTGCGGGTGGATCCCGGTGCCAAGGTGGACACTTTTTACCAGCATACTTTTTCAAGGCGGGGAGCCTGGCAGTTGCAGGGTTTTGAAGTTGCCACCAGCTTCCCATTTGAACTCTTCCGCAAGGCGGTAGAGATTAGGGATCCCCAAACGGTGATCGTGTTTCCGCGGCTCGCCCCGGTTCAAGGATTGGCGCTGTGGGATCAGCTCAGCAGCGGCAACCAATTGCGCCCCCAGCCTGGTCGAGAGGGAGACTACCTGAGCTTACGGCCCTACCGACCCCACGACGATGTGCGTTCTGTCCACTGGAAGATCTCGGCCAAACGGGACCAACTGATCGTGCGGGAGTTGGAGCGTCCACGAGCCCAGGCCATCACCCTCTGTTTTGAAAACCGCTGGCAGCCCCAGAAAGAGAGGCCCGAGATCCATCGAGACAAGTTGGAGCGAGCTGTAGAGCGCTGTGCCGGGATCCTCTTCTACTTGATGCGAGAAGGTTACCCGGTAGCACTTGTTACGTTACAAGAGCGGACTCCTTTTGGGTCAGACCTGGCCCATCAAGATCACCTGCTGACCGTGTTGGCACGACTTACTTTTGTCGGGGATCCCCAGCTCAGCCCTCCACTGGAAAGAGAACCTGATCCCTCTGTCAAGTTTGACCTCACCCCTCAAGATCGCTGTGTGCTGCTGGCCCATCCCGACCAGGATGGAAAATCTGCCCCGGCCCATCTCATCCACACGGGATCGCTGTTGCAATTTATCCCAATTGAGTGAGCTTCAGGCCCATTTTGATAGCAGGATCCATCTGAGATTGTTTGGAAAGCTTGGGCGCAGATCCTTGCAAAGCTTTAGGTTAAACTGCTGAAGAAGTGGTGGTTCACTGCTCCAACTTTTGTCGCAATTCTGGAATGGCCCGCCGCATTTGTCGATAGCCCTCCTGAATAATCGGATCTGCTTGATGAAAATCGAAGATCCCATACTGGCTCAGCTTGGGTTGTAAGAGCAAATCCGGCGGATGTTCGGCTAAAACACTGCGGGTAACGATTTGCTCCATCACGTTCAACGTCTTGCCAATAACGTCGAAAATATTGGGACCAGAGGGCTCATCTGGAAACCATTTGCTAATTTTTTCTTGGATCCCTTGTTGTAGGGATTGATAGCGTTTGCGAATGCGGGTGATGAAGTTGGTTTCTTCTTCGATCACTTCTCCTTCAGCATTCAAGCGCTGTCGCCGTTGAAGGGTTTCTTCCACCTCTGTTTCTTCCAGTTGCGACTCCACATCCGCGGGATCCACATGGTTGAGATTGACCGCAACAACAACATCGGCCCCCATCTCCCGCACCACTCGCACCGGCACCGGATTGACAATGCCTCCATCTCCGAGATAGCGCCCTTCGTAGTAAAAGGGTGTAAAGATCCCTGGGATAGAGATGCTGGCCCGCACGGCATCTGCCATTTTGCCCGAACGCAACAGCACCTCCTAGCCTGTGATCAAGTCGGTAGCCACACAGCAAAAGGGGATCCCGGCCTCTTCAATACACAGCTCTTGCAAATGTTCTGTCAGCAGCTCATAAATTTTGTTGCCATCCAGCAGGCCACAGGTGGGAAAGACCACATCAAACAAAGACAGGATCATCTTCCAGTTGAGATCTCGCACAAAGTCTTCCAGCTCATCCAGTTCTCCCGCTGCATAAATGGCTCCCACAAAAGCGCCAATGCTCGTCCCGGCAATGTAGTCAACGGAGATCCCAGCCCGCTCTAGAGCTCGAATCACACCAATATGAGCCCATCCCCTCGCTCCGCCGCTGCCCAGTGCTAATCCCAGTTTTTTGCCCATGATTGCTCCCTCAAAAAGAGACCCAAAAGACCTCAAGAATCCTAAACCTTGCTCCCTCTAACAATTAGGTACCTGCCCTTTCCCGCAGATCGGAAGGCAGATAACTGCGTTCCCCTAAGATTTCCAGAAGGGGGCCATAGCGGTCGAACTTGACCACGCTGACCGAGGCGGCCAAAACCTCAATGCGATCCCGGTAGCGACCCAGGTCGATGCCCAGCAGGCTGCAGAGAATAACCCGAATGGTGGCCTTGTGGGAGACGATCAAGACGTGGCCGCCTGTCCATTTTTCCTGGATCTCGGCCACAACCGGCATGGCCCGATTGGCAATTTGCACGGCGGTTTCTCCCCCTGGGGGCGCGTTCCAGGCCGGCTCGGTCATCCAGCGCCAATAGGCTTCTGGGTAGGCTTCTTGCGCCTCAGCGTGGGTTTTGCCCTCCCACTCGCCGTAGTGAATTTCTCTTAGGCCCTCTCGAATCTGCATCTCCAAGCCAACTTTCTCGGCCAGGGGGCTTAGGGTAGCCAAGGCGCGCCGCATTGGGCTGACGTAGAGAGCTTGCCAAGGGATCCCAGCATAGGCTGCGGCAAAGGCTTCTGCCATTTGTTTGCCTTCGGGGGTGAGGTCGGGATCGAGAGCGCCGCAAAAGCTGCCGGAACGGCTGTAGGGAGTTTCTCCGTGTCTAAGGA
>NZ_JANSIO010000006.1:0-2644 GCF_047462195.1 Synechococcus sp. R3-13
ACTACAGCTTGAGGGGAGAAGCCTTCGTCCCCAACCCTCTGCCCTCTCAAGCCCAAGGCTTTGCGGTGAGCCGCAGCTACTTCCGCCTACAGCCCCAGCCCCAACCCAACGGGAAGATCCGCTACCGAGAGCAGCCGCTGCGCCCTGGCGACACAGTAAGGGCCGGAGAAATCCTCCTGGCCCGGTTGACCGTGGAAGCCGAGCGGGACAGCCACTACGTGGTGGTCGAGGATCCCCTGCCCAGCGGCGCCGAGATCACCTCCCAGGATCCGCGAGAGTTCACCGGCTTGGCCCCAGACTACTGGTGGGACTGGTTTTGGACCCGCCAAGAGAATCGGGATGACCGCGTGGCCTTTTTCAGCACCGAGCTCAAGCGGGGCCGCCATGAGTTTGTCTATCTCTTCCGTCCGGAGATCCCCGGCCAATTCCAGGTGGCTCCTGCCTTGGCCGAAGAAATGTACGACCCCAGCCGCTATGGCCGCAGCGCCCCTTACTCCCTCAAGGTTCTTCCCTAGATTCCCTCAAGCCTGCTCGTGGCATGGGCCAGAAACGAAGCCACCGGTCGCGTCGGTGTTCACGAGGGCTGACGCAATGAGGAATTGAGCACGGCTGGGCCGCCCCCAAAGCACCTGCTCCTGTTTGTAAACGACCATGCCGGGCGGGGATCCCTTGGGTTTGAACACCAGTTTCGGGCGGGTATAGACCACCGGCACCTGTTCGCTGAGGCGACCGCGGCTGAAATGGGCCGCCAAATCAGCAGCCGCCTGCAGATCTTCGCTTTCTGCTACAGCCCCGGGGGGCAAGCGCAGCAGCACATGACTGCCGGGGATCTCTTGGGCATGAAACCACCAATCGTGTTCCTGAGCCACGCGAAAGGTGAGCTGATCATTTTGCAGGTTGTTGCGCCCCACCCAGATGGAGAAGCCACTGGGGCTGGTAAAGCGGTGGGGGCTGAAGGTTGCCGGTGAGGCATGTTTTGAGCTCGCCCGCAGAGACTCTGTCCCGCTGTTGCGAGTGGGACTCTCCAAGTAGCGCTGTTCAATCAGCTCGGTCTCAATTTCCTTGAGGGTGGTCAAGTCTTGGGGATCCCGATAGGTTTCCAGCTGCTGTAGAGACGCTTCCACCTGCTCGAGGTAGAGGATCTCTTGGCCGAGCGCCTCTTGTAAAGGTCGGAGGGCATCCTGGGCCCGTTTTTGTTTGCGGTGCTTGCGGTAGTAGGCTTGGGCATTGAGAATGGCATTTTTTTCGGGGTCGAGAGGGATCTTGACCGTCTGGCCGCTGGCAAAATCCGGCAGCTCGATGTGGTGCAGCCCTGGCCGCCAAAGGTGGAGGTGCGCCATCAACAAGTCGGCAGCCTGCTTGGAGGCTTCCGCTTGGGTGGAGTCGGCCAGCATTGCCTCAAATTGCTCTCGCCGCTGATAGAGCTTTTTCAGCAGGGTGGATACCTTTTGCAGCAGGCGGTGGCGCTCTCGCTCAAACTGTTCGCGGTTAAGCTGAGCCTGGTAGTAGCCTTCCAGAAGTTGGTGCAGGTTGGGCCGAGAGGGTTGCTGCAGGGATTCCGTCCCACCAACGCGAACGGCACTGCTGACGGGAGGGCTTGCCCAGCCGAGAACGGTGTATCCCTGGGGAGTGGGAGCTGGGTCAAACTGGCCTGTTTCCAGACGGGTTAACCAGTCTTGCCACCTGGCAAACAGTGCCTGCCAATCGCGGGCAGAGAGGTGATCGGTGGAGGTTTGGGGCGGGATCCCAGCCTGATGGCACATCGCTTCCACCAAGTGCCGACTGAGGCCGCGATAACAGCGCAACAGCCGTTGGCCGATGGGGCCGGGGATCAGGGCGACGCGCTCTTGCCAGCAGGAGAAGGGCTCGGATCGCTGCGGGATCGGATCGGTTAGGGCCGGGGGGGCTTCATAGGGCAGGCCCGGTTGTACCGGACGGATCCGCGATTGGCGCTCGCTCACCCCATGACCACTGGCCAAAATCATGCCCGCCTCGTCCACCAAAATGGCGTTGCTGTACTTGCCCATCACCTCTAGGTAGAGATGGCGATGAGGGGGATCCCCAGGCCGAGGAGCAAAGCGCAAGTCAATCACCCGTTCCCAATCCTCCAGCAGAGCCAGCTCCGTCAGAGCCAAACCCTTCAGGTGCCGTTGGAGGAACTGGCTAAATTGAAAGCCATCCGGCTCTTTGGGAGGAGGCTGACAGAGGTGGAGACGGGCCGCCTGAGGATGCCAGCACAACAGCAAGCAGGGGCGGGCAGTGAGGGTGCGCAAGCCAATGACCACCGTCCACAGATCGGTCTGTTGGATCCATTCCACGCGGGCAGGCAACACTGGATCCCGACCTGTCTTAGCCTGGGTTAGATCGGCGAGCACAGCACGCAGGGTGGTTAAATCAACCGGCTGCATCCCTGTTGCTCCTTATCGCTAGGCAACGCTCAGGCGGCTGGTCTGAGGCTGGCTTATTCTGACCCTTGGCCCGCAGATCCGACGCCCCCGACAGATGTTGAGACGGGTCTGGAGTGGCTGGTGAAAAACTCTGGGCAAGTTTTACCGGGTAGTTTCACCACCTCTATCCCTATGGTGCTCCGCACCGCCGAGGCGACTGGCTGGGCAGGAGCATGACTCTAGTCAATAATAAGCTC
>NZ_JANSIO010000007.1:0-5168 GCF_047462195.1 Synechococcus sp. R3-13
CTGCGGTGCGTGGCTGATGGCCTGACCTGACGCTTCAACAGCATTGGTGGATCCCCCAGCTTGGTCTGGGGGATTTTTTTGTTCTCTTTGCTGGGGTGATCTTTCCCAGAGCTTTTCTAGAGTTAAATTGGGGCCATTGCCTCTGTGACTTAGGGATATGGCAATCATTTCTTCTCGGGATACAGGCCAGAACGCTGAGGGCCCCAAGCGGCGGCAGCAAAAGTCTTCAGCCTGGAGAAAAGAAGGCAGAGAGTTGAGCTTTGCTGGGGAAAGGGGAGCGGATCCCTCTGCCCTGTTGCAGCCGCAAGCCCACCCTGGCGAAGCCCAGGAAGAATCCCTGCGCCCGCGCACCCTAGCGGAATATATTGGCCAGACGGAACTTAAAGAAGTGCTCTCCATTGCCATTGCGGCGGCCCGCGCTCGCCAAGAGCCTCTGGATCACCTGCTGTTCTACGGCCCGCCTGGTCTAGGCAAAACCACGGTGGCAGCAGTGCTGGCGGCAGAAATGGGATCCCAGTTCTACATGACCACCGCGCCGGCTTTGGAGAGCCCCCGCGACATTGCCGGGTATTTGGTGCGCTTGAAGCGGGGGGATGTGTTGTTTATTGACGAGATCCACCGCCTGCCCAAGGTTACAGAAGAATTGCTCTATCCGGCGATGGAGGATTTTCGTCTTGATATCACCATTGGCAAAGGTCGCTCTGCTCGCATCACCTCTCTGCCCTTGGAACGCTTTACCCTCATCGGGGCCACAACCCGCATTGGCGCCCTCACTTCTCCGCTGCGGGATCGCTTTGGCCACGTGCAACGGCTGCGCTTTTACGAGCCTCACGAGCTGGTGCAGATCGTGCTGCGCACGGCTCGCCTCTTAAATGTCTCCACCGATCCAGAAGGGGCTGCAGAGATCGCCCGCCGTTCTCGGGGCACGCCCCGCATTGCCAACCGCCTGTTCAAGCGGGTGCGAGATTACGCCCAGGTGCGAGGGGATGGCCACATTAGCCAAGAAGTGGCAGCAGCCGCTCTGGAGCTGTTCCAGGTGGATCCCGTGGGTTTGGATTGGATCGATCGCAAGCTGCTGACGGTGCTGGTGGAGCAGTTCGGTGGAGGGCCAGTGGGCTTGGAGACGATGGCCGCGGTGACGGGTGAGGATCCCCAAACCATTGAAGAAGTGTATGAGCCTTATCTGCTGCAGATCGGCTACCTGCAGCGCACGCCCCGGGGTCGAGTGGTTACCCCTGCTGCGCTACGGCATCTGGGCTATGAAGCCCAGTCTCCTCTGCCTTTGTGGAGCTAATTTGTCTTTTCCCTCTCCCACAAAAGGAGAGAAGGGGTTGAGAGCTCCATATCTAGCTGCGGTCATTGCCCACAGGGCTGAAGCTGGGCACCACCAGCTCGCGGTTTTGCTTGGTAAGGCGACCGTACAGCTCCTGGGTGTTGGGGAAGTTGGCCGCCGGCAAGGTGGGGAAGCGGCGATAGGGCACCGTGTCCTCGCCGAAGAGATCCCGATACTCCTGGGTGTTCAGCAGGGCGCGCACAAAGGCTTTCACCCCCTGGGTGGCCAAGATCTGGTTGTACTTGCGGATCTCCTGCTGGTTGAGGGGCGCACGGCCCAGGAAGTGCTTGGTGCCCAGCTCGATCACCTTGGTGTTGGGATAGGGGGCATAGAACTCGGAGCGGTACAGCTCGGAACACCCTAGGGCCTCGATGAACTCCTTGACGGTGATCTCGCCGTTGCGCAGCTTGGACTCGGCAGAGCTGAGCTCGGCGCTGATGTTGTAGATGTCCATATCCCGCTCGAAGACCTGCCGGTAGGCGGCGCGGATGAGGTTGTTGACTTCCGCTTTGTTGGCCAGGCTGGTGAGCTTGAAGACAGGGATCTCTTGGCGTACCTTGGGCACCCCCTGCTGGGCCCGCCGCTGGATTTCCAGCTCGCCGGAAGGCATATCCCGAGGCTGACCCAACTTGACAAAGAGAGGGATGTCGTCGTCGGTGCGAATGGGCTTGGTTGCAACAGCCATGTCGGTGGAGCCGGGGCGCATCCGCCGCAGCGCCAGGCCGCCGGGGGTGAGGTAGCGCTCATAGGGCACGATATCTTCCCCGAAGACCTGCTGGTACTCCTCGCTGTCGAGGATGGCGTCCACGACGGCGTAGAACCCTTGCTTGGAGGCGATGTCAAATAGGCGGTTCATCTCCTGGCGCCCGTAGGTGGGTCGGCCCAGCAGCTTGCGGTGGATAAACTCGATGGCTTTGCAGACATACAAGCTGGACCAGTACTTGTTGCGGAAGAGATCCGACTTGGCCAGTTGGCGAATAAACTCTTTGACAGGAATTTCCCCCGACTCCAGCTTGATCTCCCAACGGGTTAGCCGTTGGCCTTCGTAGGGCATGTAACCGTACACCTGCTGGTAGCAGGCGCGGATCACCGCTTGCGTCGAGACTTCGCTGCCAACAATCCCCGCCCGCACCCCTAGCCGCCGGCTGCGATCGCCGGGAGTTTGGGTGAGCTTGAAGACTTTGGGGCCAAGACTACCGGGATCCCCTGCTGCTCTGGGATTGGTGCGCTCGTTGGTGAGGGCAAAGCCGCGCCGGATGAGGATGCGCTTGACATCTTTGTTGAAGGGAGCAGGGCGGGCGCTGAGGGAACGGGTTTCCTTGGGGAAGATGGCCCCAAATTGGATCTCCAGCGGGTCATTGCCGGAGCCATAGGCATGCTGATCCGGCAGGGGCCGGTTGTAGCGGGCAAAGAGGGTAATGAACTGGGGCACCTTGCGGCGGGGGGCAGCGTAGTTGTAGAGGTCGAATTTGGCCCCCCAGTTGGCGCTGGTTTGCGCTTCTACCCCCAGCTTGCGCAGGTAGGGTACCGTCTCTTCGCCGAAGTAGTCTCCGTACTCGCGGCTATCCACCAGCGCGTCCACCAGGCCAGCCAGACCCTTGCTGGAGATGATGGAGAAGTAGGTCTGCACTTCCTCGCGGGTTTCGGGAGCCCGCCCCAGGAAGTGGCGGAAGGCCAGCTCCACGACGCGGCTGTTGATGTAAGGCTCGTAGAACTGCTTGCGATACAGCTCCGATTTGCCTAGGCGGCGAATGAACTCCTTCATGGAGATCTCGCCGTTTTTCACCTTCGACTCCAGGTCGGAAAGCTTGAGGCCATAGGCGCGGCGGATATCCCGCTCAAACACCTGTCGATAGGCGGCCTTGATGACTTCTTCTTTCTCGGCGTTGGACAGCCCCGGCTTCATGGCAAAAACGGGAACTTTTTCGGCAGCCAAGTTGTAGATCTGGGGTAGCTGCAGCCCCTGCAGGGGCAGGCCGTCGGCGGTGCTGGCATTGCGCTGCCGCAGCTTGTCGGAAGGGGCGGGGGCGATGAACTCGCTCAGCAAGACATCGAAATATTGGTTGATGATGGCAACTGCTTCGGCATCTTTGCGGAAGTAGCCAGCCGCCGCCCGTTTCATCTCTTGAATGGCGACAATGGTGGCCTCGGCGGAGCAGGCATTTTCGATGATCTCCCGCAGGCCGCGGGTGTTGACGGCGATGATACTGGGATCCCCGGCCACCAGGGCGTAGGTAACGTAGCGCAAAAACCAGCTCAGATCCCGCAGCGATTTGCGCATGTTGGCAGCTCCGTAGCGGGAGATGTTGATGGGGCGGAAATTGGGGGGAATCTCCACACCGCTGGCGCTAAAGATGTTGCGGATGGCCTCAATGAATCCGCCGGTGGATTCCACGTAGAAGGCAGTACCCAGCTTGAAGGCTTCTTTCTCGTCTTGGGTCGATTCTGGCCGCTCCAGATAGGCCATGGGCGAGCCCCCTGTGAAGATGCGGTTGGCTGCCCGGCTGACGATGATTTCCGAATTGGCCGCAATGACCTCGGCAATCTCTAGCCGTTTCAGGCCGCTGGAGAAAAAGTCCTCGAGGCGATCCAGCTCGGTGCGTCCCAGATAGCGATCCTGCTGTTCCGCCTGGGAGATGGTCGATACAGGCACGGTTTGGTAGAGACGGGGGTTGGAAACGACTGCGCCAGCGGATACGTTGATACCCATCGATCTTTTAAACTCCGTTTTGATCGAAAAAACTGCCGACAAAGGCCGAGGACAGTGCCATCGAAGGGGGTGAAGAGGCTGACCCACGACTGGAGGAGCATCCCTCTCTGAGCTGAGAAGGATCGATGCCCGATCCCTGAGGGGGAAGCCAAGCCTAGAATACTAGGGGCACGGGCCCAGAGTGGGGAGGTTGTTGCAGTTTGTAACACTGTTTCTCATCCACAAAGACATGGCTCTCAACCCAGCTCTACCCTCCCATCTGTTGTCTTCCGCTTTTCTCCTTGAGGATTGGGAGCAGGGACATTACGAACGCGTTACCCAGGTTTTACAGCAACAGCTCGAGCAGGGATCCCCCTCTCCAGAGCTGTATTGGGAGCTGGGAGCCGCCTATCTCCTGCTGGGTCGGGAACTGGAGGGGCAGCTGGTGTGGCAAGAGGGCTTGGCGATGCTGCAAGCGGGGGGGGTGGCCGAATCCGAGGCCGTCTACCACCTGCTGAGGAGCTTGCAGGCTTTGGCGGAAAGCCTGTGGGAGAAGGGCCATTGGCCGCAGGCAGCAGCTCTGTATCGGCAGCTTCTGGAGTTGGGGGATGGGCTTTCTGGGCTGGAGCTGTCTTCTGGCCAGGCTTTGGCTGCTCACCGCATTGGCCTGACCCAAGAGCGGAGCCGGCTGTGGGCTGCGGCAGCGGAGTGGTTTGAGCGGGCTTGCCAGCAGGATCCGACGGCGGCAGAGAGTTTTTGGCGCTGGGGCTTGGCCCTGATGAAGCTGGGCCGTTTGCGAGAGGCGATTTCCCCTCTGCAGGAGGCTGCGCGGCTGCGCCCTGAGTGGGGGGATCCCTGGGTACAGATGGGCTTGGCGTGGCTGGATCTGCAGGATCCAGTTCAGGCTGTGGGGTGTTTCCAGGCGGCTGAGGCGCGGGGCACCGGGACAGCGCAGCTCTACAGCTACTGGGCGGAAGCGGAAGTGCGGCTGGATCACCCTGAGGCCGCTTGGGAGAAGGTTTGCCGAGCGGTGGCAGCGGAACGGAATTGGGTGCAGGCGTGGTGCGAGGGCAGTGGCAGAGAAAGCCCTCTGCGGTCTGGACTGGAGCAGGCATGCAGGGGAGAGGGATCTGCGAGGATCCCCGA
>NZ_JANSIO010000008.1:0-8908 GCF_047462195.1 Synechococcus sp. R3-13
AGGCTGCGACCTTCCAGTTTGCTGGTGGTATGGCGACGGGCCACCTGCTCCAGTTCCGAGGCCGGGATGCCGTGGCCGTTATCCCCCACCCGCACCTGCCAGCGAGTCGGCCAGATCTCCACTTGAATGCGGGTGGCCCGGGCATCGAGGGCATTTTCCAGCAATTCCCGCAGAGCAGCCCCCAGAGAGTCGATCACCTCTCCCGCCGCCATACGGGCAATCCGTTCCGGGGTCAGGGGTTGGATCTGGAACATGACACCCATCCTGCCAATCTGATGGTCAGGGGCCAACAGAGCCTTAGCTTAACCTTCTCTTGCTGTTTCTGCGGCGGGCAACAGGAGCCTTGCACGCTCTAACCGGTTGAGGTCTGCAGAGGGGGGAAGTGCGCTCGATTTTCCGCTGGCCATTTCTACCGATTCGTTCCAAAGAGGCAATCAAAGCCAGATAAGATTTACATAGGAATAACTTTCATGCTACTGAGGATTTGGCCTCTTCTGATTTTTTGGGTTTCCAGAATATTTTTTGTGTATTGGCAATGTTCTCAACACGGCAGAACTGCAGCAAACTTTGAGCCTTTTATCAGATGCAGATTTTGTGGATGGTGCCCTGACAGCGAGTTGGAATGCCAGGTTTGTCAAAAACAATAGGCAACTGCCCGAGGGATCCCTGCAGCAACAGCAGATCCAGGAGACCATTTCTGCGGCTCTAGTCCCAATTGCCGTTTAGCTTGATCTGGAAGTGGCCCAACGGCAGGAACTGCGTAAACCCCAGCCAAGCACAGCTTCAAAAGGTCGGGCTTTCCCATGAGCAGTATGCAGGGCGTCTTCTACTGCTTATCCAAAAGGGCTCCCGTTTCCGGTTGATGCCAAGCGGCTAAGGTCGAGCCCCTCACAATAGGAAAATGGGCTGGGATCCTTCAGCCCCCGGCAAAGTTGGTAGAATAAAGTCAGCCTTCGCCTTGAACTTGAATTTGGATAGGGACTGGGGTCGACCGTTGGGATCCTCGGCTATGTTCGACAAACTGCTCTTTCCCATCGATAACTCGCGTGAAACCAGCCACGCCTTGCCCTTGGTGGCGGACATAGCACAGCGCTACAAGAGCCAAGTGTATTTGCTTTCTGTGCTGGATGATACGGAGCTTGACCCGGAGCGAGCTGAGCAAGCCCGGCAGAACATCCACAACCTGCTTAAGCAAACGGAGTCCGGCCTGCATCAAATCGGCCTTAGCAACGTCAAGAGTGAGTATCGAGAGGGGAAGGTGCCTTTTGTCATCTGTGATGTGGCAGACGAGCTGGAGATCAGCCTGATCGTGATGGGCTGCCGTGGCCTCACCCTGTCTGGAGAGGGGCAGAACAACTCTGTAAGCCACCGCGTGATCGATCTCTCCCCCTGCCCGGTGTTGGTCGTGCCCTGAGGAGAGGGATCCCATTAACGGTATTCTCTGGAGTACGCCAAGGCTAGCTCTTGCTACGGCCCCTAGATGTTGCCTTGTGTAACAGCAAGGGCGTAATCTTTTGTCTTGCCCGGAGGTCTGCAGTACAACGAAGAGCGAGATACAGCTTTTCCCGACGTTGTGGGGGGTCTCAGTAGGATCCCGACCCTGCAGACGTTTGTGCTGGCTTCAGGAAGTGTCCCTGGAAAAAGCTGTGGGCCCCATTGCTAGCAACAGCCGGTTAGTTCCACTTTTGGGAATCGTCATGGAAAGTCGTGGTTACAACAAGTCTTCACAGAAGAGCTTTGAGTTGATGCGGCATTTCGCAGAAACCTACGCCAAACGCTCCGAGACCTTTTTCTGCTCGGATCCGTCAATTACAACGGCGGTGATCGAGGGCTTGGCTCTGCACAAAGAGCAGTTGGGCGCCCCGCTGTGTCCCTGTCGTTTTTATGAAGACAAAGAGGCGGAAGCAAAAGCAGGCTATTGGAATTGCCCCTGTGTACCCATGCGGGAGCGAAAGGAATGTCACTGTATGCTGTTCTTAACGCCGGATAACCCCTTTGCCGGCAAGAGCCAAACCCTAGAGGAGGTGCCCCTGGAATACCAAACTACCAAATGACAGCGCCCGGCAGGGACAAAGGCAGGCTTTGGAAGGGTGACAGGGCTCGGTATAATCGAAAAACCGTTGGGCAATGGTTATTTGCACGAGGAGGAAACGCTTTTATGACTCCCTCACTTGCTAACTTCCTCTGGAGCTTGGTGGCTGGTGCAGTTGTGCTGGGGGCTCTCTTTGGTGCCATCATCTTTGTCAGCCAAAGGGATAAAGTGCGTCGTCGCTGAGATCCCCGCTCGTTGGCACTTGCCCGCCAATGCTTCCCTTTTCCCTGTACTGCTATCGCTGGGTGGGGAGAGACTGGGGTGGCAAGATGTGGCTGCGGTACACAATTGCCGGAGTGCTTCACCCCTGTTGTCAAGAACCCAGCCGGGTTGGGTGACCAGCAGAGCCTCCATAGCACCTTATGATCAAAAGCTGAATCTAGCGACACCCTGGGGCTCCCTTGCCAGCGTTGACCCACCCCTTGTATTACTGGCGGCAAAAAAACCGCTACTACCACGAGGATCTGGAGCGGCTGCATCGCTTTTTTGTCCCTGCCGGTTTGCGCATCTTGGAGATTGGTTCCGGCACGGGATCCCTGCTCAATGCCTTGCAGCCCAGCTTCGGGGTGGGGATCGACCGGGATGCGGACATTGTTGCCCAAGCTCAGGCAGAGTTTCCCCATCTCCATTTCCGGGTGCAAGATGCCCACACGCTGGACAAAGGGGATCCCGTCTTGGCGGAGCCTTTTGATGTGATCTTGCTCGTCAATACCCTGGGCTACCTGGCCGACATCCAGCAGGTTCTCCAGCAGTTGCGCCGCTTCTGTACCCCACGCACCCGCCTGATCCTCTCCCACCACAACCCGCTCTGGGAGCCGATTCTGGGCTTGGCAACCGCTCTCAAGCAACGGATGCCTCTGCCGGCAGCCAACTGGTTATCGGCAGCCGATGTGGCCAACCTGCTGCACTTGGCAGGATACGAGGTCATTCAGCAGGGCAAGCGGCTGTTGTTGCCGCGGCGGATCCCGTTCCTTTCGACTGTGATCAACCGGGTGATTGCCCCATTGCCCGGGATCAACGCCCTCTGCCTGACAGAGTACACGATCGCTCGCCTGCAGCCCGACCCTGCCTGGGATCCCCCCCCTGAGCAGCAGCCTTCCTGCACCGTGGTGATTCCGGCTCGGAATGAAGCGGGCAACATCCGCCGCTGCGTGGAACATTTGCCCGAGATGGGATCCCGCACCGAGATCATTTTTGTGGAGGGGCATTCCAGCGACGGGACTTGGGCCGAGATCCAGCGGGTACAGGCGGAATACCAAGGGATCCGCAATATCCGGGCTCTACGGCAGGAGGGCAAGGGCAAGGGGGATGCGGTGCGCAAGGGGCTAGCCGCCGCTACAGGGGATGTGTTGATCATCCTCGACGCCGATTTGACCGTACAGGCAGAGGACCTGCCCAAGTTTTTCCGGGCTGTGGCTTCCGGGCGATGTGATTTTGCCAATGGTTGTCGCCTTATCTATCCCCTGAAACCAGAGGCAATGCCTCGGCTAAACCAATGGGCCAATCGTTTTTTTGCCGCTCTCCTCTCCTACATTCTCGGCATCCGCATCAAAGATTCCCTCTGTGGCACCAAGGCCCTGTGGCGGGAGGATTACCAGCAGATTGCCAAGCTGTGCCAAGAGTGGGGGGATTTCGACCCGTTTGGAGATTTTGACCTGTTGCTGGGATCCGCCAAGCGCACCCTGAAGATCCTGGATATCCCCGTGCGCTATTTCCCCAGAACCTATGGTCGCTCCAACATTCACCATGTGCGAGAGGGGCTGCGGCTGCTGCAGATCTGTGGCTTTGCCCTCAAGCGCTTTAAGGGATACTGAAGTTTGCTCTGACCCAAAGGTGCCGGTCTGTACTTCTGTCGAGGCAGGGCCAGTCTCTGCAAGTACTTCTCCACCGTTGGGATTCCCGCCTAGGCACCCAGGACTCGTTACAATAATTAGTCAATCGGATCACTGTAATGTGTGGATCGGCCCCCATGGGGAGTGCCACGGGAACGAGCAATGGGAGAATCCGTATTGAGCAGGCTGGGCCAATGGATCTCGAATACCCCCCTGCGCTCCCTTGACCAAGCTTATGAGGCTGCCCTGCGCATTAAAGCCATTGAGGATCAATACTTCCAGGGAGGATCCATCGGCAGCAACGGGCAACATGGCCAGAATGTCAGCCGCTACTTTCAGATTCAACTGCGCCGGCAACTGCGCCAGATCGATCTGCGTTTGGCAGAGTTCAGAGCCAGCAGCGCCCTTTCTCGCCTGCCGGATCCCGAGCAAAATGGCAGCGGCCCTACTTCTGCCCAAGATAAAGCTCAACAACTCCATGCCGCTGAGGCCAATGTTTCTGAAAGCAGCAGCGAAAACTCCGAGAATGGTCGCCAAAGACGAGATCTTTCCATTTTGGAGAAACTGCAGTTTATCGATCAGGTGACTTCTCGATACAAACGCCCGACCAGAAAATCCCAGCCCATCTCTGCTTCAATTTCCACTTCACCTGAGCCTCTCGAACGGCCAGAACAACCTACCTCAACCCAACCCAGTTCTCCTGATGTCTCTGTCAAGGCAGGCTCCGGCAATGGCGCTGCCCCGGTCGCTTCCAAAGCTGCGATTCTGCCCCGTTCTATTCTGCGCACAGCCAGCCAAATCCGCCGTGAGCTGAGTTCCCAGGCCGAAGAGGAACTGATCCAGGAGTATCGCGAGGCTCGCACTCGCACACTGGTATCGATTCGTTTTCTGTTGTTGTTGGCCATTTTGCCTCTGCTCACCCAGATCCTCTCGAAAAACTTTCTGTTTGGGCCATTGGTAGATCACTTGCAACAACGGGAGCCTGCCATTGTGGCTCTAAGCCACGAATTTCAAGAAAAAGCCCTGACAGAGTTCGAGTTTTTCAAGGAAAGAATAGAATTTGAGCGAGCTTTGCACCATCAATCTCCAGAGTGGGTTCTGGAATCAGCAGATCAACTGTCCATGAAGGCAGAGGAACTGCTGAAAAAATATAGCCGTAGGAACTCGGAAGGCTTGAAGAATATCCTTGCTGATTTGCTTTCGCTGCTGGTGTTTGGCTGGCTTATCTTTGTTGGGCGTGAGGAAATCGAAGTCCTCAAGTCTTTTTTGGATCGTCTGATCTACGGTCTCAGCGATAGTGCCAAGGCTTTCATTATTATTCTCTTTACCGATGTGTTTGTCGGTTATCACTCTCCCCACGGTTGGGAGGTGCTGCTGGGTAATTTGGCTGCTCATTTGGGGGTACCGGAGAATCGCGATTTTATCTACGGCTTTATTGCTACTTTTCCGGTTTTCCTAGATACGCTTTTTAAGTATTGGATCTTTCGCTATCTAAACCGTGTATCGCCGTCTTCGGTGGCCACCTATCGGGCTATGAACGATTGATTTTTGGGTTAACCGGAACAACTGTGGCCGCGCGGGCGTAAGGATTGTCGATGGCAGAACCCACAGACAAACCAACGCTCCAATTCGGCGGCAGGGGTAGGACAGCGGCAGGCGGGGCAAGGGAACAGGTTCTCCTGGGTTTGTTGTTGCTTCACCACTCTGGCCCAGCGCTCGAAAGCCACTTTCGGGTCGGAGGTGGGCTGTTTTGGATTGGGGCTGCGACAGGATCCAGGGCGTTGTCCATCTTGGTCTGCTAGGCGGGGAGCGCCATAAAACTTGCTGGTCAGCTCCGCATCAGGATGGGGGGCAGCCGGGCTGGATCCCTTGTGCCAGGCACCAGAGCTGAAGCGGATATCGCTGAGGGGAGATCGTAGCCGGCTGTTGAGTTTCCTGAGAATGATCTGGCGTTGCAAGGTTAAGTTTTGTGCCCAGGCCGGGGTAGAGGTGGCCACCTGCAGCACCTGTCGGCGCAGGCTGAGAGGATAGGTTTGGGCGGCTACGGCCTCTCCGACGAGTTCGGGCCAGAGCTGCCGCAGGGTTTGCATTTGCTTCAGTTCAGCCCAACGGGAATGGCTGCCAAAGCTTCCCAGTACCTCATCTAACCGCTGCAACATGGTGTCGATAGGGTGTCAATGGCAGGCAATAGCTTAGGAAACACCATTTTGGTCTTCCGGCGATTGAGCCGCTTCTTTGAGGGCAGAGTGAATGGAGTCGGCATCGGGCAAAGAAGGGGATCCGCCATTTTGACTGAGGGGGGCAAATCCCTCTAGGCTGCGGATGTGAATATCTTGTTGCGGGAAGGGGATGCGGATCCCACGTCGCCGAAACTCTGCTTCAATCAGGAAGTTTAGCTCGCTGATCAAGACAAACTGATCTTGAGGACGGTTGATCCACACCAGCAACTCAAAGTTAAGTGCAGAAGGGCCAAAAGACTTGAGCCAGACTTGGGGGGCGGGGCTGCTCAACACCCGAGCATTTTCTCTGGCGGCGCTGAGCAGGGCTTCGGTAACCAAGGCGGTATCGGAGCCGTAGGCCACGCCCACAGGAATGTGAATGCGACAGCGGGGATCCCGGTAGCTCCAGTTCACCACCTTTGATTCGGTAAAGCGGGAGTTGGGCACAATCACAAAAATGCGATCCAGGGTGCGCAAGACGGTAGCCCGTGGCCCAATGCGCTCCACCGTGCCGAGCAGGTTGTCCACTTCCACCAGATCCCCTATTTGGATGGGGCGCTCCAGCAAAATGGCAATGTAGCTGATGTAGTTGTTGGAGAGGTTTTGCAAACCAAAGCCGATCCCCAAACCCACCGCCCCGGCAATAACCGCCAAGGAGCCCAGATTAAGGCCGCTGAAGGGCAAGACCAGAAGGATGCCGAACAGGGTCAGGATGTACTTGAAGATGGCCGCCGAAGACTCTTGGGTGCCCAGATCCAGCCCCAGGCGTGCCAAAAAGCGCTGCTTGAAGCCAACACTGACGTAGTGGGCGCCAGTAAAAACCAAGATGGAGAGGACGAGGAAGACCAGCAAGCTGGCAATCGAAACGCTGGAGTTGGGCAGAGGCTGGGTGAGAACGCCCAGAGCCGTGGCAACCACACGACCCAGGCCCAGGTAAAAGGAGCGCTGAAAAGGTCGTAGGGCAGGGATGAAGCTGATACCGCGATCCAGCGAGATGCCGGCGATGAGGATTGCCCCCACGCCCCGCAGCAGCATCCCACCCACATCGATCCAGGTGCCCCAGGTCTCTCCGGCCTTAAGCTCCAACCAGCGTTGCAGACGGGTTAAGCTGCGGTCGAACAGCCGCCAGAGAAAGAACCCCACCACCAGGGTGGCGATCCCTGCCAGGAGGGTCAGAACCAGCACGCGCGGATCCTGGGCCCGTTGCAGAGCCAGCAGATCTTTGCGGTAATCGGCAATCGCTTGCTCCAACCGCCGCGCCCAACTGTTGGCCACCAGACGCACGTCATTCAGGTTCACCTGACCCGGTGCCACCCTGCGCTCTGCGGCAGCATCGGCATAGGTGACGGTGAACAAATACCGTTGGGTGGCCTCAAAGCGGCCTCTTTCCCCCAGGCGTAAGATGTATTGCCCATTGGCATCCTGGGCTACCCGTACCTCTGGCTGTGGCAACTGCCCTTCTTCCAGAAAGCGCTCGATGATCGCCCGAACGTTGTCGGCCCGCACATCGCTGGGGTAGTCTGCCGTCTGCAGGCGGAACACCGGTATGTTCCCGACCAGCACTTCTGTGCCCTCTTGGCCGGTCAAAGGGATCCCGATTGGGCTGGGGGCTGGGGCAGGGGATCCCTCAGGAGTTGGCGCTTCAGCCGGTGTGGGTCGGGGATCGGCCAGGAAAAAGTTGGGATCCCGAAATTCAAGGGCTTGGGCCAATGAAGGGGCAGAGGCAACGGCAGGGGTAAGCCAGAGACCTATCCCCACCGTCAGCCCAACCCAAAGAGCTGCTCGCTTAAGTGGGACGGAGTCCTGCATGGCCGGTTTGGTACGAACGCCTATCGATCAATTGGGGATCCCTGGTGCTGCCCCGCAAGCTCATGGTGGCACAAGCCGACCTCAATTTTGGCCGATCTGAGCAAGGATTTTAGGTGCCCTGAGAATGGCCCAGAAGGCGTTGACGCAGCTTTTTGATTCTATCTCGCAGCTCGGCGGCTTCCTCAAATTCTAGGTTTTTGGCGGCCTCTTTCATCTTCAGTTCCAGTTGGCCGATCAGCTCCGGAATCTCGGAGAGAGGAATCTCCTGCGCAGCTTGAAAGGCTTTTTCCAGATCTGGGTTGCTGAGTTTGCGGGAGATGGCCAAAAAAGACAAGATGGCATTGCTGTTTTTCTTGACAATGGGCTTGGGCGTGATGTTGTGTTGGCGGTTGTATTGCAATTGAATCTCGCGGCGACGCTGGGTTTCGGCAATGGCCCGGGCCATGCTGCTGGTCATGGTGTCGGCGTACATCACCACCATACCGCGGACATTTCGTGCTGCCCTCCCGATCATCTGAATCAGGGAGCGCTCTGCTCGCAAAAACCCTTCTTTGTCAGCATCCAAAATGGCCACCAAGGAGACTTCCGGCAGGTCTAACCCTTCCCGCAGCAAGTTAACTCCTACCAACACGTCAAAGGCCCCTTCTCGAAAGTCTTGTAGGATTTCAATTCGCTCAATCGAGGTGATCTCGGAATGCAAATAGCGAACTCGGATCCCTCGCTCCTGGAGATATTCTGTGAGATCTTCTGCCATCCGTTTGGTGAGGGTGGTCACGATCACCCGTTCGGCAGATCCCTGCCGAGAGCGTTCCAATCGCAAGTAAATTTCTCCCAGCAAATCGTCCACTTGCCCAGCCGTGGGGCGCACATGCACCTCAGGATCCACCACGCCGGTGGGCCGAATTACCTGTTCGACAACCCGACCGCTGCCGGGCACATAGAACTTCAGGGTCTTG
>NZ_JANSIO010000009.1:0-1747 GCF_047462195.1 Synechococcus sp. R3-13
TCGGCAGCCACCGTCACCACCATCCCCTTCTGGTGAGCCTGCTCCACCAACTGCCGGTAGTCCCGGATTTCCCCAAAGGTGTTGGGATATTGCAACAGCAGCCCAAAGCCCTTCTCCGGGCAAAACTCCGCCAGATCCGTCACGCGCACCTGGATCCCCAAGGGCTCTGCCCGCGTCTGTACCACGGCAATCGTCTGGGGATGGCAGCCCCGATCCACCCAGAAAACTGGGGATCCCCTGCCTGCCAAGGTGTAGGCAAGAGCCATGGCTTCGGCGGCTGCGGTGGCCTCGTCCAGCAGGGAAGCATTGGCGATCTCCATCCCCGTCAGGTCGATCACCATCGTCTGGAAGTTGAGCAGGGCTTCCAACCGTCCCTGGGCAATCTCAGCTTGGTAGGGGGTGTAGGGGGTGTACCAGGCAGGGTTTTCCAGGATGTTGCGCTGAATCACCGGTGGCGTCAGGGTGTTGGAATAGCCCATGCCCAAAAAGGAGCGCCACACCTGGTTCTGGGCCGCCATTGCCTGCAGTTCCGCCAACACCTGCTGCTCAGGGCAAGGGGATCCCAATTGCAAAGGCTGGCTGCTGCGAATGGCCGGCGGCACCGCCTTCTCCACCAGCTCCTGCAGCGAACTCAGCTCCAACACTTGCAACATCTGCCCAATTTGCCGGGCATCCGGCCCAATGTGCCGTCTGAGAAAGAGTTCGGTCTGCCCCAGCAACTCCAGCTCCGGAGAAGGCGTGGGTTGTGGGATCCCTGGAGATGGATCCCGGCTTGGGGGGTCAAGTCGAGTCGAGTGGAGAAGGGCCAAGTCGGACATGGTGCGATAGCCGAGAAAGGGAGAGCAAGAAAGACTGTCTCCTGATCATAGTTGTTAAAAATTGTTTCTGTCGGGATCCAAATCCTGTCTTGGCCCTCGATTCGGGGTGGAGGGGATGAGACACTAGATGGTCGGAGAATGTTAGCAACCTATACAGATGAGCCTTTTGGATTCTGCTTGGAGAAGTGATGCTATGCGCTGGTTGCTGTCCATCTTGGTTCGTGTGGTGTTAGTGCTCTGTCTGTGCTTCGCTCCTTTGGGGATCCCTGTTGTGGCCAGGGCTGCAGAGCTTCCCCCGGTAAAGCACTTGGACACTCCGATTGACGTGAACAACACCATCTTGCGCAACTACCGCCAACTGCCCGGCTTCTATCCCACCCTAGCTCGCATCCTGGTGAAAAATGCCCCCTACAAGAGCCTGGAAGACATGTTGCAGATCTCAGGCCTGACAGAGCAGCAAAAGGCCCTGATCAAAGCCAACGCCGAGAACTTCGTGTTTGGCGAGTATCAGGAAGGGGCTAACCAACTGGAAAACCGCATCAACCAAGGATACTACGGCTGATCTCGGCAGAGGGGCCATCGGGAGAATCGGCTTTTGTAGGAAAGGGATCCTGTGGCCTACGATAACGTCTGCAAGTACTTGGTGGAATGGTTCCCCGAGTCCTTTGCCCGGTGGCTGCTGGGATCCCCGGTTCCCTTGATCCAGCTCCAGCCAACGGAGCTCTCCAGCGAGCCCATTCGCGCGGACTCCCTCATCCTGCTGAGGGCCCAAAACCTGATTTTGCATCTGGAGTTTCAAACCGATCCGGATCCCGACATTCCCTTGCGCATGGCCGACTACTGCCTGCGCCTGTTCCGTCGCTATCCCGACCAGGAGGTGCGGCAGATTGTCATCTACCTAAGAAAAACCCAGTCAGAACGGGTGTACC
>NZ_JANSIO010000010.1:0-3638 GCF_047462195.1 Synechococcus sp. R3-13
CTATCCTAACATAAGATCAACACGACCTAGATCCCAACCCGTCCCATAGCTCTATGGCATTGGGCGCAAAAGTGGAGTAAGACAAGAGCAGGTTCCTTGGCGTGCCAATGGGAACTTTTGGGGAGCGAGAGTGCCCTCCTTGGGTTTGCAGAAATACAGCAGTTCGATCCCTGATGAGCGTTGGGTGTGAGGAGTAGGAGTGAGCGTGAACATGGTGCGACAGTGGGTGAGCGCAGTACTCTGCGTGGTGGGTGGATCGTTGATGTCGGGGCTTTTGTCCGGCTGTGCCATCCCGATGCCTTCGGCATCTGCGGGAGTTTCTGAAGTCCAAGTGCGCTTGGTGCATGTGGCCCCCAATGCCCCTCGGATCGACTTGGAAGTGGGAGAGGTGAGAGCTGCTCGGGGCATAGCCTATGGCTCGGTGAGCGAGTACGTGCGCATACCGGCGGGCGAGTACGACATTGTTTTGTTTTCAACGCCTGAGAACCCTGGCCAGCCTGCGAGTTCTTTGGTTGCGGCCAGAACCGTAGCCAATCTCAGGGGCGGGGGAGTATTCTCGGTGGTGGCCGCCAATGAGCCGAATCGCATGACAGCCCTGGTCTTAGAGGACAACATCCATCCGCCGTTTGATCAGGCCCTGGTGCGGTTTGTCCACGCTGCCCCTGATGCGCCGGCCCTGCAATGGCAAGGAGAGCAAGGGCGTGTGCTGATCCCCCAGTTGGCGTTTGGACAAGTATCCACCTTTCAAGCCATGCGCCCCGGCTTTACCCAAATTCAGGTGGCCATAGCCCCTTCAGCCCCTGGGCCAGGTGTGCAGTCGGCTCCCAGCCGGAGCATTCCCTTGCAACGGTTTGACCTCCAGTTGGAGGCGGGGAAGGTCTATACCCTTTACGTAGCGGGATTGTTGCGCAGCAATCCGGCCCTAAGCCTGGTGCTGGCAGAGGAAACTCGAGCTCGCAGGCTCCTATAGCCAAGGTGTTTCGGTCTCTCTTCTCCTTACACTGAGTTAAGGAATACCTCAGGGTGGGGGCAGATAGGGAATATGCTCTGTGGTGGAGCAGGCCAATGCCGTTGGCGTTCTCCGCTGCCAATATGATCTTACAAGGATCTCAGAATCCTAACATGCGGTGCGAAGCACTAGGGGATGCAGCCTGTGGATGCTTTGTTTCAAGTTGTGGTGCTGAATCAAACCCCAGATCCAGAACGGGTCATCTACCAGGCAATGCACCAGGATTACAGCCCTGATTTTGTCACCTCAGAAAGCCGGATCCCGGAAAAGTATGGAGAGGCGGTGGTGCGGCATTTGCTGGAGGGCAACCGTGGCCACTATGGGCCTCTAGAGCATCCTCAGATCACGTTTGGGGTAGGCTATTTTCCCCATGCCGTCATGCAACAGGCCCGTACTCATCGGGTGGGAATTTCTTTTGATGTTCAATCCTTCCGATATACAGGCCAGCAAATTGCCGATTTGGGCAAAAAGCTCTTGTTCGCGTCAGCGGTGCGGAGCACAACCGAGACTGCTGCTCCTGTTGGCGAGACCGGCTACGGTTGCGTCAGCGATCGCGTCAGCGGGCCGGAGGCCTATCGCGTCAGCGGGCCGGAGGCCTATCGCGACAGCGGTGCGGAGCACATTGCGGAGCACAGTGGCGGGACGGAGTCCTCCTTGTCTTTGCAAGAGCTGGAAACTTTGTTTTACGTTCCTGCCAGCGTCAAAGAGGGCAAGGCCAAAACCCGCCAAGGCTTTAGGCCCATCTCCCCCGAAGCTTTGGATATCATTCTTGCGCAATATCGCAGCCAGGCCATTGCTTATTATCGCCTGGTAGAAGAGTGCGGATTGCCCTATGAAGATGCCCGTAACATCATTGGCTACGGGATCCGACAACACTTCGTGGTCTCTTTCAATTGCCGTAGTCTAATGCATTTTTTGGATTTACGAGCCAAAGAAGATGCTCAACGAGAAATTCAACATCTGTGTGAACTGATTTGGCCCCACTTTGAAGCGTGGTGTCCCCACGTGGCGGCCTGGTATCGTAAGCATCGCTGGGGAAAGGCTCGATTATCCCCCTAAACTTAGTTTAGATAGATATGCTCTGCTAACCCCTTCTGCGGCTAATCCTGTTTTTGATCTTTTGTTGGGTTACGGGTATGGATCCCAAGGCTTACCAACAAATGGCAGACTTGGAAGACCAGCATTGGTGGTTTCTGGGTCGCCGTCACATTTTGAGTCGGGTTATTGGATCCCTGTCGCTTCCCCCCTCTGCTTATATTTTGGAAGCTGGCTGTGGTAGCGGCGGCAACCTGGAGATGTTGTCCAGATTTGGCAAAGTTTGGGCTATGGAAAAGAGTGAAATTGCACTGCCGCTGGCCCAAGCTCGCGGTATTGGGATCGTGGCAGAGGGGGAGTTGCCAAACCGGATCCCCTTTGGTTCTCAATGATTTGATTTGATTGCTTTGCTGGATGTGCTGGAGCATCTGGAGAATGACAAAGAAGCTCTCCTAGCCCTCAGTCAAAGGTTAACCCCATCTGGCTACTTAGTTGTAACTGTTCCGGCTTATCCGTGGCTGTGGAGTTTACATGATGAGCTTAATCATCACAAGAGACGATATACCCGCGGGCAACTTTTGTCGTTGCTTAAAAGCTCAGGTCTAGAAGTTTATACCCTTGTTTTCTTCAACAGTTTTCTTTTCCCAATCATTTCAGGGATCCGCATAATGCAGAAAGTGCTTCGCCTGAGGGAAAGCCAAGATCTGAAAATGCCGCCGCTTTGGCTCAATCGACTGCTGACGGGTATTTTTGCTGCAGAAGCCTATCTGATACCTAAGTTTTCTCTGCCCTTTGGTGTATCTCTGCTGGCAGTAGCCGGCCCGGCAACGAAATCGTAGTATCCTGTCATCATTGCTGTTCTCAGACTGCACTTTGATCATTGCTTAAACTCTCATGTTTCGACATCCAATGTCTGCAATTCTGGTAGTTTCTACAACAGCCTTTTCCGACGGTACTTAACCCACTCAACAGGGATTTTTATCTCTTGCATGATGAGGATCCCAATTACTTAAAGAACTTATTTTGTGTCAGCAGCATGAAGTCCTTTGAAGCTGGGAAGGGCCGTCAATAGAATTATCTGGTGAGGGCTACCCATTCAAGTTTTGGTCAACACTGATCTTGTCCAATAGCCTCAGATGCACAATCTTTTCTGTAAGATTGTCAACAGTCTTGATGCCGAAGGAGATAACCCTTGGCCGAACGCGGCTATAAAACTCGTCTGGATCTGCATCGTTTGTGGGTGCCCTTGGCCTGTTTTGGCGATGGCCTTTGTATTTGGTTGGCCTTTGGGGCGGGCTACTGGCTGCGCAGCTTGCGTCCTCATCAGCTCTTGCCTTGGGATGTCTACGCGGCCTTGGGATTGTTGACCGCCCTCAGTTATTGGGGCATTCAGGCGGGCTTAGGCGGATACGGTGAGTCGAAGCGCTTGTCTCGCTTTGAAGAATGGGCCAGTTTGCTGGTGGGGTTGGGATTGACGTTTGGTTTGGTGCTGGCAGGGGCCTTTTTCGTTCGCTCGGTCTCTTTGTCGCGGCTGGTGGTGGGCTACGCCGGCTTGTTGGCTCTGCTGAGTTTGACTTTGGTACGGGTGGGGTTG
>NZ_JANSIO010000011.1:0-21731 GCF_047462195.1 Synechococcus sp. R3-13
TGACCAAGAAAACTGGGTTGCAAGCCCCGCCCTCAAGGGCGGCTTTTGCTTTATCGCTACGCGACGCTTTCGCGAACGCCTGCGGCGGTGCGGAGCGCTTTGGCATCTCCCATTGGGTTGCGGTACCAACCTCACGCCCGATGTAGCTCAGTCAGTGGGGGTTGTTCTGCTGGCTGAGAAAGAATCCCCCGGCTACTGCTTCGCAGAAGCAAGCTATAGCTGTGGGGAGAATGTCAATTGGGTTCGCTGTTGTCCCAAACCGGAAGCACCTTCAAAGCTGAGCAGGGCCGGTTCACAGCCTCAGGCCATACGGTTACAATCAGAAAGGTTAGCACCTAAATATTTTGGACTGAGGGATCCAGCGAAGGTGGCTCTATCCCAGGGCGCGGTTCTGGGAGCACGCTTTGAGTCCCATTTTGCACAAGGAGTTGGCGTGAGGGTATTCGAGCAGCTACAGCCGGCACAGCGGCGCAACTTGGGCATTTTGTTTGTGGCTGGGCTGCTCTTTTGGGCCAGTCTATCCTCGCTGCTGCCCACGTTACCGCTCTACGTCAGGGATGCCGGTGGCACCAGCCAGCAGGTGGGCTTGGTGATGGGGGCCTTCTCGATCGGGTTGCTGGCCTTTCGCCCTTGGTTGGGGCGCCTGGCGGATGGCCACAGCCGGCAGATCGTGCTGCTCACCGGCATGGGGGTGGTGGGAATCGCCCCCATAGGATACTGGCTCTCCGATGGGATCCTGTGGGTAGCGCTGGTGCGAGCCTTTCACGGGATCAGCATCGCCGCTTTTGCCACCGCCTACGTGACTTTAGTGGTGGATTTTGCCCCAGAAGAAAAACGGGGCGAGATCCTGGGCTACATGAGCTTGGTCAATCCGATTGGTGCGGCTATTGGCCCTGCTTTGGGCGGCCTTTTGCAGGAGTTTGCCGGCTATGGCCCTTCGTTTTTCTTCTCCGCTCTGCTGGGGTTGGTGGGCTTTCTCTGCACCCAATCGGTTCGAGAACAACGACGTGGGCATTGGGGATCCCTGCCGATGGATGGGGCCTTCTGGAGCTTTCTGGGCAGCCCGAAGGTGCGCTCCCTCGCTTGGGTGATGTTTTTGGTGGGGTTGGCCTTCGGCACCCAGACCACCTTTGTGGCCTTGTTAATCCAAGAAGCCGGAGCTCCCCTGAATCCAGGTCTTTTTTATACGGCAGTGGCCTTTGCCAGCTTTGGGGTGCGCCTGCTCACCGGTCGCGCTTCCGATCGCTGTGGGCGGGGGCCATTTATCTCCCTCAGCTTGGCCACCTATGCCTTGGCAATGGGGATCCTGATTGTTGCCAATAGCAGCGGCGCTTTTCTGGCTGCTGGGGTCGCGGTAGGCTGCGGTTTTGGGACTTTGATCCCTCTCATTTCTGCCCTCGTGGCCGATCGCTCGGAGCCGGCGGAGCGGGGTCGCCTGTTTAGCTTGGTGATGTGTGGGTTCGATTTGGGCATCGGCCTGGCGGGGCCCCTCTTGGGCACCTTGGCGGCGGGAACCGGCTATCGGGCCATGTTTGGCTATGCGGCTCTTCTTTCCCTGGCTTCCTTAGGTTCTTTTCTCTTCTTCTCCAATGGACGACCGGGGGACTCGCTGCGCTTTGCCTTGGGCCTGGGGCCGGATAGCTCTTCGGTCCATCTAGAGGGCGGCCGCAATCGGCTTGGGTCGCAAGAACCCGACCCTCTGGAGCCGCCGGATCGGCCCGCTCCGCTGGAAACGGGATCCCGTTCATAGATAGTTCCATACTCAGATCCCCCCTGCTCCACACCTGATCCACACCTGAATTGAGACTCAAGCCCTCTGCAGTTTCTACAGATAAACCGGCCCATTTCTGGAAACTCGCCCTATCCTAAGTTGGAGTTGGTGTGCAAAAAGCAACTCTGGGCACGGGCTATGGAAGCGCGGCATTGGCTGGCCCTGATGGGATCCCTGGTGGTCAGTGCCTTCTGGGGATGGGTGGAGTCTGTCTGGGGGGTGACAGTGCGAGTGCAATTGGCCGATACCACTGCCCCTCTGGTGGTAGGCGTTTCTCTCCCTGCCCAACTGATCAACGGTCGGGGAGAGGTGCTGGCAGATCTGCCCCCTATGCAAGGGTTTTTGGCTCAGCCCGGCCCTCAAGGGGTGCATCTGCATGGAGTGGTTGACCCGGCGTTGTTCATCGAACCTCAGGAGGGTGGCCTGGTAGCGGTGAATGGCCGCTGGTACTCCGGCAAGGTGCTCTTGACCGGGTACAACCTGGTGATGGCCATCAACTACGTGGATCTGGAAGACTATGTGGCCAGTGTGGTGGATGCAGAAATGGGATCCCGTTTTCTCCCAGAGGCCCTAAAGGCCCAGGCGGTGGCGGCCCGCAGCTACGTTCTCTACCATCGCAACTCCCGCGGTTGGTTTGATGTGTTTAGCGATACTCGCTCCCAGGTGTATCGAGGGCTTTCCCAGCGGTCGGCAGCCGCCCTGGAAGCAACGCAAGCCACCCGTGGCGTGGTCATGGTGTATGGGGGACAGTTTGTCAATGCCATGTACAGCGCCAGCAGCGGCGGCCAAACCGTCGGGGTGAGTGGGATCCCTTATTTGATGAGCTTGCCGGATGTCAGCCCCTATCCCAAGTTTGGGCATGGCATTGGCATGAGCCAGTGGGGCGCCCAAGAATTGGCCCGCCGAGGCTGGACTTACCGCCAAATTTTGGCCTACTACTACCGAGGGGTCAGCTTTGCTCGTTTGCCAGAGTGAGACCTTCAGTGTCCTGGGTGTCTCATCCCATTCGCTCTGTCTTGTCTGCGTCGAGTTCCCTCTGGGCCGCCTCTTGCTGGTTGCTTCTGTATCGCTGCAACTGTTCCTCGGCCAGTTTAGCGTGCTGCTCAGCCAATTCTGGGGGAGTCAGGATCTGAACGTTGCCCATGAACCGGTTGACCCAGCGCATGAATTCCCCATGAGAACGGGGGGGAAGCCGGACTTGGTAGTCCAAGTACTGACCCTGTCTAGAGGGGGTCAAGATCTTCTGGCTGGGGTGACGGTAGCCTCCCTCGCGGATGAACGGAATGGTGTCGCCGTAGAAGCGGACGGTAATCTCCGTGAAGGGAAGTTGACCAGATAGCTCCTGGCGTTGTTCTTCTGGTTCGCCCAGGAAAAGACCCCAGCCCTGATTCAGGAGCTCATGGACTTGTTTAAGTCGTTTCAGTTGTTGAGAGCGGCTGCGGGGCGGGTGAGAGAGAACCTGGCACTGATCATCGAAGCGATCCAAGCGGCCGATCACCAAATGCTGGGTATCAGATTGCTCGTAGGCTAGATACCAGGCAATGTCGTAGTGAATCAATTGCAGAGGCCAGATGGATTTGGATCCCTGTTGACCCTGCTGGTAAGGATCTGAGGAACGGCAAATCTGAATCGCCTGCCCCTGGAGAATGGCAGCTTCTAGGGTGTCGAGGGCGCTGTAGAGGGTGCGGACAGCCGATCCCTTGCGGCTGACTCGGGTGGGATCTGTGGGGATGATGGAGCGGTTGAGCTGGGCTCTGACCGGGTAAAAACTCTCTGAACTGTGGCTTTTGCCCCAGCGGCGGCGGACAATAGCCTGAAAGGCCTCTTGGGCTTTGGGATCCCGTTGGTAGGTGGCCTGGGAGTGGAGGGCGCTAAGGGCGGTGTTGAACTCCAGTTCGGTCATGGCGCTGGAGCCGAGATAGTAGCCCCAACGATACGTCTGATCTCCGAGAATGCCGTAGTATCTCAGGGTTTGCAGATCTTTGTGCAGAGTGTGGGGAGAACAAGGAGGAAGAGCGATCTGTTGCTGGGCAGCGACAGCGTGCAGGTACGAGAGAAGTTCTTGCAGGCGGGGGGGAGCCTGCTCATCGCGACCTGGAAGATTTGACGCGTTGAGATGGCCGACGCCGGGATATTGAGCCAGGGTGGCGATCAGGCAGAGCAGACGATCAAAGCTTTGGGGATGGGCGTAGGCTTGCGAGGGGTGGAAAGTCATGGGGAGGGATCCTTTCGTCAGGAGCACACCGTCACGAACGGATCCCGTACCAGAAGCCTTGCTCTGCTTTTTCGCCATTCGCATCTTTCCTTACAGCATTCTTGGGCCTGACTTTTAACTTGAAGAAGGCTCCATCCTGCTTCCACTTCAGCTTCAATTTTAGGCTTCTGGGAGTGGCCTTATGGGCAGAACACTTTATGTGTCCCAACAAGATTGCTACCTCAGCCTCGACCAGGAACGCCTGGTTGTCAAACGGGCTGGAGCTGTTCTTCAACAGGCTCAATTGCCCCACTTGGATCAGATTTTGATCTTTGGCCATGCCCAAGTCACAACCCAACTGATCCAGAGTTGCCTAGAGCGCAACATCCCCATCGCCTATCTTTCCCACATGGGGTACTGTGCTGGGCCGTCATCAACCGGCAGGTGCAGACTTACAAGCAGTTTGTAAATGATCAGATCCCTGTTTACTTGCCGTTCCTCATCCGCTGAAGAGATCTCACATGCAGCTCTACGTCATCACCTACGACATCCCCGACAACAAACGACGCAAGAAAGTCTCTGACTTGCTTGAAGGCTATGGCCGGCGGGTTCAGTACAGCGTCTTTGAATGCCGGCTGGAGCAGCATCAGTACCAAGACTTGAAACGCCGACTTCAACCTCGTCTCTATTTGCCGGAAGACCATATTCGTTTCTATCCCCTCACCGACCACACTCTGGCCAAGGCGGAAAGTTGGGGTGGGCCAGAGGTGCTCCCCCCGCCAGGATCCCTTGTTGTTTAGCAATATGAACTATTTTGCCGTTCGCGTTACCGGTGGCAGCAGGATATAGGTACCTATTTATGCTGTTGTTCAAGTGTTCAGGAGGAAGTGGAACTAATGGAAAAATCGGTGGAAACAACAGCCTATTTTCGTCGAAAACTGTTTGCCCTGCTACACGATCCCCAGCTCAAGTCTTTGTATCAGTACAAAAACGGCAAAGGCCCTTGGCAGCAGGTGGCGGAGTTGTATCATCACGGGGCAGAGCTGGAGGAGTGGTGGCAGTCTCATCAGGGGGTGATTTCAGATCACATCGCTGCCGCCTCAGATCGATTAACCATCAGAAACGTCTATAAAGATGCGGAGCAACTGGGCGGGCTTACCCAAGTGGAAGTGCGTCACCCTCTGTCGGGAGAAAAGCAGGATATCCAGATTTGGAGTCAGCTAACGGAAGCGCAACTGGAGGAGATCCAAAATCGGATCATCCCCTATGAGCAGGTGCGCCATGCGGATCCGGAAAAAGCCTTCTGGTGGTTCTGGCGGTTTTATCCCCAATTGGTGGTTCAAGAAACTGGGATCAGCACTCCTGCTGCTCTTTTGTTGCCTGCCGACACCCGCATCCCAGACTGTCCCATCCACGATCACAACAGTATTGTCTCGGCGCTGGCCGGAGCCCTATTCCCGCGCGGGTGGAAACCCTCAAATTCGGTTTCTCATGCCGATCTCTTGTTGTTCACCTTCTCGCCGGTGCAGGAGTTTATCAAATCCTCTAGGAAGCTGTTGGATTTTTGGTCGGGATCCTATCTGCTGCACTACCTGAGTGCCCGCCTCTGCTGGTTCATTGCTGAGCGCTATGGGCCGGATGCGGTGATTACCCCTTCTCTGTGGGGTCAAGAGATCATCGATGCCTGGATCCTGAAGAAGTTCCCGGAGTTTGAGTGCTATTTCCGAGAGATTGACCGGCTTGATAACTGCCATGGAGATGCCCAGGGATCCACTCCCATAACTCGATTCAACGATTGCGTGTCCACCAGCCTGAGCACTGCCGGGTTTCCCAATGTGATCACAGCTCTGCTGCCCAGAAAAGAATCCAAAGCCTTTGCAGAGGAACTGGCCCAGGAGATGCGCAAGATCTGGAAAGAGATCGGAACTAAAGTCCGGGATCATATCCGCGAGAGATGTATCCAAACCCTCAATGATAGAGGCTCGGAGATCTGGAAAAAGATTGCCCCAACGATGGGTACGACTGAAGGCTCCCACATCAACTACCAGAGAGAATTCGAGAAGTGGAAGCACCCATCCAATTGGGAATGGAACAAGCTCTGGAATGCTCAACTGGATCACACTTGGGAAAGCTACTGGACTTCGGTCCCCCTAGGGGATCCCGACAAGCCGTTGCAGGCAAATACCAAAGATCCCGGCTACACGTTATGGAAAGAATCTCAGCAAACCCTAGCTCAAAGCCGATTTGAATTGCCGACCAACCCTGAAGAAAAAGCCTACGGAAATTTGAATGTGGGCACCTGGTGGGGCAGCTTGCAGGCGCGTCTGGGCCAGTCGATTCAGGCCATCAAAAATACCCGTACCTGGCAGGTCCCAGTGGCCCCTGGGGAGCGGTCTACCCTCTCAGGCATGTACAGTGCAGTTCACCCCAATCTGCTCTATCGGGATCGATTCTGTGAAGGGGCAGGGCTACCGGCGGGATCCCTGCGCATGTTCTGGAAACTGATGGCCGAAGTTTATCCGGGGCTTTTCAATGGCTCGGAGATGTTGAACGCGGTGGAACTGACCAAACGCATGGCCTGGAAGTACGGGGGCATTGCCGAGTCTCTGGGGGTGGCCAAAGAAGAGGACGATCTGGAGAACTTGATCCGGTTTCCCAACCTCAGCTCCATCGCAGCAGCCCGCTTTGCCCATGATGCTCCTGAAAAGGTGAAACTGTACTGGCAGGTGCTGGAGCAGCAGATCAGGTGGGATCTCCCTGAATATCGAGATCGGTTTGGATCCCTGACGCGCCGCCCCTTTCAGGTGCCGAAGACGGATGAGCGAATGATCCCTAATCCCCAACCCCTTTCCCAGAAGACGAGGGGAGAAGCACCCTACAACGGAGTGATGTTTTCCAGCAGGTGGCTGGTGGACGATCTGGGCCTTCAGGATCCTGAAGATATTGCCCTATTGCGAGAAGCCGTGGATCAAGCCCATCGACAGGTGGGGCTATCCGGGGGCAGTCCCTCTGACTGGTGGGCAATTGTGTTGGCCGATGGAGATAGCATGAGCAAGTATGTCAGCGGCTCCAGGCTGCACCCCTACGAAACCTACCTGGCCGAAGGAGTTGCCGATCAATTGAAGAAAAATGGCTTGGAGTGGCAGCAGCTTTTGAAGAATGTCAAAAAGCGCATGGGGCCGGCCACCCACGTGGGCCTCAACCGAGCCTTGTTGGATTTCTCCAATCGGCTGGTTCCTTACTTAACGGAAAAACGCTTCTGCGGTCGGGTGGTCTACAGTGGCGGGGATGATGTCATGGCTTTGCTGCCCCTAGAAGATTTGCCCGAATATCTCCTCTCCCTGCGTGCAGCTTGGTGTGGGAAAGCGGATCCCAAAGGCGAGTTCAGATCGCAAGGAGGATTTTGGCATCCCCAGCCGGGTCGAGATCTCTCCGGCCTACCCAATCGTCCCCTTTTCACCATGGGCGAAGGAGCCACCATGAGCATCGGCGTGGTGATCGCCAACAAAGGGATCCCTCTTCCCACCGTTTTGGAAAACCTCTGGGAGGCTGAGAAGCATCGGGCCAAAAAGATCCCTGGCAAGGATGGTCTTTGCTTCCGAGTCATTTACCAATCCGGGAATACCTTGGAGGCCCTGATGAAAGGGGAACTGCTGGAGAAATGGTGGGCCTGGTTGCAGCAGGGGCCGGAACTGGATCTGGGGCCTGTACTGTATCGTTTGGCCGAAGAATTGCCGCTGCGCTGTGTGATCTCTGCAAATAACAAGCTGTTTGAGCTGGCCACCACCACCATTTTGGCGCGACGAGACCGAGCTGAGGAGCTGAAGTCCGTTCAGGATCCCTTGGTGAACTGGATCAATGCCTGGGAAAGCTGGGCATTCGAGTTGCAAAGCGAGTCAGAGGCTCTGGGCGCCACTCCGGTAGATTTGGCTAATCTCTTGAGATTCTCAGCCTTTTGGATAGACAAGAAAAAACAACGGGACGATTGGATCAAAAAGCCTCAGGAAATTGTTGAAGATTTATTTCCACAAGGCAGGTAATTCTCATGTCTGAAACCCAACTGCACTGGTATGCCCTAGAGCCTGTCGATGTGCTGCTCTTTCGCGAGAGCAAACCTTTTTCTCCTGGCGAGGGATCCTGGGCGAAAGGGTTATTTCCCCCTATGCCCATCACAATCTTTCAGGCCCTGCGCTCTGCCCTACCCTACGCTTCAGACAAGGCTCGAAATCTCAAGTTTCTGGGGCCGTTTCTCCTGGATGAGCGAGATACGCTCTGGCTACCGACTCCCAAAGATCTGTTGGCTACGGGTCAATCGGATCCCCATGCCGATCCAGACACGACCCCAGAAGACAACTTCGAAGAGAAAGTCCGGGGAGACCAATACTCTCGCCTACAGCCGGCTGAGGGGGATCCTTGGAAACCTATCGGCTGGGATGATCAAAAACTCCCGCCCCTGGTGCCCCCCTCTCTCAAAAAAGGGGAGTACATCAAAGGCCGTCCCCACCCCTGGATGCGGGCCTCGGCACTGAGTGCTTATCTCCAAGGATCCCTACCCCAGGCCGGCGACTTTCATGAGGATCCCTGGGATACCCAGGTGTTACCTCACATCGACATCAAACCCAATACCCGCCAGGTGAAAGATGAAGCTGGCTACTTCACCGAGGTGGCAATCCGACTGCGGTGCGGATGGCGATTGGCGGCAGCCATCAGTGCTCGGATCCCGACCACCACCGTTCGCCTGGGGGGAGAGGGGCATCGCGCCTTGGTCACGCCTCTGGAAGATTGGGATCCTGGCATCGATTGGGAGCGATTTCGGCAGGGGACGGGTCGGGTGGCTTATCTCCTCACTCCAGGCCTAGCGCAGCCTGAAGCGGATCCCCGTATCTATCAGGCTTACCCTTCCCAGTGGCAGCCTTATCTGGCAGGATGCGCTACGGATCGGGCCTTGCTTTGGGGTGGAATTTCTGCGGTTCGGCGGCAGGGCAGTGAGCGATTGGACTTTGCGCTGCTACCCCAACGGGCCTTCATTCCCGCCGGTACGGTGTATCACTTTAAGGGGGATCCGCCACCGCCAAGGCAGCTTGTGGGTAACCCATGCGCCCAGTTGCAGACTTTTGCATCGTTGAATTACGGCACACTTTTGTGGGGGATTGTGAAATGATTCAACCTGACTTTCGCGTTGGCTATCTTTACAGCCTTGCCCCCATCCATTGCGGCGGAGAAGGCGACCTAGGCAACATCCTGGAAATTGCCCGTGAATCTCACACCAACTTTCCTTACATCCCAGGTTCTTCTTTGCGAGGAAGCCTGCGGAACGAGGTAACACTTCAAGATCCAACAATTGCCGATACTCTCTTTGGACGAGAACTCCAAAAAGATGGCCAAATGGGGGTTCACCAAGTCTGGTTTGGAGATGCCCGTTTATTGTGGGTGCCGATGCGCACCATGTCTCTAAAAGGATCCGATTCCGTTTTCTGTTGGGTAAGTTGTCATTCTCTACTGCGAGATCACGCCTTGCTGTGCCGTCAGCCTCTTCCAGTTATGCCCAAAGCCCCTGTAGGAACAAAACCTGGCGTTTATGTTGTGGCAGACGCAGAAGTGCGTGTTGAGAAACTCCCTGAAGGGCAGACCTTCTCACTGGCCGGGGAATGGCCCGCTGTTTTACAGGGGGATACCCAAGCAACCTGGAAAAATAATCGGATCATTCTTCCCGATAGCGACTTCCAGATCCTCATGGAGCACTCCCTTTGGACACAGATCCGCAACAAGATCCAGGAAGATTCGGAAGGAGCCAACCAGGTAGGCTCAGCAGAGGTGTTCTGGACAGATGTGTGCATCCCTCGTGACACGATTCTTTATTTTACTTGGGGATATAGCCCCCTGCCCCATCAGCAAGATCTCACCCAAGAACATGAGATTTTGATCAACATTCTTCAAGGTTTGTTCCAAGTAGGAGGACAAGCCAACGTTGGACGAGGCTGGGTTCAAGGATGGGTCTCCAATGCTTCTCCGCCCGCTCTACAAGCCAAATCTGAAAACACCGCAGGAGTTTAAGGATGTCGAAAAACAAGTACGCCAAGAGCTCTCCTAAGCCCGTTCCTCCAAATCCCAAATTGGAGAGCAAAGCTATATCTTCCAACCCGCCAATAGACAGATCCCCTGTTCCTACGTCGTCTGAGCGACAACCAACAGGCGTGCGCCCGGAGCATATCAGCCTGCTAGCCTATAAACACATCCAACAGTACATAAAATCTCAGGGGAAACAGTCTCTTTCTCAGGAAGATCTCAACGCAGTGCTCCGACTTTCCCAGCACCTGAGAGTTTTTGGCTTACTCTCGGCCATAGGATATGTTAACCAGTCCAATGCTCAAGAGGGTAAAGTAAGACAGAGAACAGTTCCTGTCTGGACTTCTTTATTGGGACAACTGGTTAACGAAAATAATTCCTTAGATTCCAGAGAATTAATGCAGCGGATCCAAACTTTGGCCAGCGACCAACCTGCAGAGTACCTTGCGCTATGGCGGAGGGCGTTGGTTCTCTCAAATCACTGGAACTTTTGGGCTAGAGCTTATCTTTCAGGAGATACAAATGGAGAAAACACTGATGTACACCGGGCCGCGTCTAATTAAGCTATTGGCTGAGCAACATCAAAAGCGATCCTCAAACCTTTTCCGTCAGGGAACTTTTACTTTGCGTTGGCGAGCAAAAGTGGGATCCTATCCTCATCCCGATGTGGAAACGCTTGTTTCAGCAGGGGAACCCTGTGGGCCATGGCGGCCCCAAAAAGGTCGGCCAGAGGATAAGCGCAATGTTGGCGAAAACTGGAAACTTATGCCTGACTTGCCTCTCAACGGGTACATCCCGGGTTCTTCAATCCGAGGAATTGTGCGGGCCTGGGCAAAACAACAACCGGAGCGGATCCCCAAGATGGAAGCTCTCCTTGGATTCCAGAAAGAGACTGTTATCTCGGCAGGAAAAATTCAATTTCTCGACGCTTGGCCCCTAGAGCCTACCCGTTTAAGCCTGGATATCGTCAATCCTCAACAGAACTTCCAGGTGTTTCACCAAGGTCAGGGCACTCCTTTATCGCTCTACACACTGGGTGATGGTCAGAGACCTGTTGATTTTCTCGTGGCCATCCAAGGCGTTCCCGGCACAACTGAAGAAGAAGTTGATGAAGTTTGGTCGTGGGTTCAGCAAGCCCTAAAAGTCCTGGGGATAGGTAGCCGCACGGCCTCTGGATATGGTCGGATTCTGGTTCCTGATCACAAGGGATCCAGACAGTCAAATGAAAGCATATCAAGTGTGCTCTTTAGATTCCGTCTCTCCAGCCAGGGTAATGCAGGCCCTGACATGAAAACCCTGGAGCTGCGACCTTCTCACTGGCGAGGCTGGCTCCGCTCCTGGGCACTGCGATTTTTCTTGGGAGTTATGAGCCAAGAGAATGCAGAGAAGACAGTGAGTGAGCTTTTTGGAACCCTAGAACCTAAGTCTCAAAAAGGGTGCATAAGGCTGGAAATGATCCAGGGAGATATCTGGGGAGATGAGTCGAAAAACTCCCCAACTTTCTACTCATGGGAGGGAGAAATCAGAATTGAAGCGCCTAAAGAGATTCTGACGGGGATCCTCTTGCCGATTATCCGAGTTGCGGTCATGACTGGCGGAGTAGGTCGTGGATGGAGGAGACCGCTGCACATTTTCATGATGCAAAGAACAGAAAAAGCTCCCATTCCTGCAGCCCGAGGCAGTCACCTGACGCTTGATATCAAAATTAAGGGTGAGTACAGGGTGTTTGGAATACCTCTTGAACCAGAAAAATGGAGGCAAGTATACGAAGAGTGGTATCAAAAAGTTGGACAAATCTGGCCGGAACGTTTGCTCAGTGGATCCCAGAATCCCAACTGTGAGGCATTTTCACCCAGCAGTTGTGCCGTATTCGCCGTCCCTGGCCCTGAACAGGATCCGGTTAATGCTTCAGATTTAAGTTGGGTTGATCCCAATGATGCAGAAAGTACGCGAGGAGATGGTATGGGGCTGGTTTATCAACAAGATCAACGCAGAAACTACAAGCGAAACCCCGATCTTGGCGGAGATGCTGCGCGAGGCAGTGCCCATTGCTCTTGGGTGACGATTAGGAGACACAAGATTAAGCACAAACAAGCTGGTACTCAATGCCAGGAAGTGGTCTGCTTATTCATGGGAGGTGTCCAAGCTGGCTGCCAGCATGTCCGTTCCCAGTTTCTCGATGACTTATCTCGAATACAAGGCAGTCTCCATCTCTTTGGTCTGAAGCCTGAACAGCCTTGAAAAGATGATCTTTTTGCTCCTTCTAGACTGATCTCGAGGAGATGAAGTCTGATATGCTCATCATTCCCACTCGCTCACATCTTCCCGAACAACGGGTCATTTTCCATCACCTTACCTGGGATCGCTACCAGCAGATCCTTCAGGCACTAGGAGAGCACCGTTCTTCTCGCTTGATCTACGACCGGGGTACTCTGGAAATCACCATGCCACTCGAAGATCACGAGTTTTTGGTCAGGATGATTGATCTCTTCGTACGCATCCTGGCTACTGCATACTTAGGACAGATTAAAACTATGGGCTCTACAACTCTTAATTATCCCCATATAGAGCGAGGAGCAGAACCTGACAATGCCTACTACTTACAGAATCAACCTAAAGTCAAGGGACGCACTGTAGATTTTAGCCAAGATCCGCCTCCAGATCTGGTGGTGGAAGTTGACATAACCCACAGTACTATCAACAAGTTAGCCCTCTATGCTGCCATAGGGATCCCTGAGTTGTGGCGGTTCAATGGTGAGGAACTGCGAATCTATCAACTTACTGCGCAAGGCTACCAAGAGTTAGAAATCAGTCCTAGTTTTCCAGGGGTTCCCAAAGACAGACTCTACCAATTCTTATCAGAGGCTCGAGAGAATGAGATTCAGGCTGAACAGAATCTACGCAACTGGATCCAGGAGCAAAAGCTATGATTGCCCATTCTCGCTCCGAAGCTTCTGTCAACTTGCCCTGAAAGACATCTATGAGAAGGTGAACTTTGATCCTAAGTGAGGAACTATGGCTACTCTGATTGCTAACATTGGCACCTCTGATCTGACAGTAAAAATTCAAGGCTTTGAGTACTACATTCCTGTAGGCTTTGATCGAGATGAACCAAACGAAGTTGCCGAAGATCTAACAGAAGACGAAAAAGTGATATGGGAAAGAAGTAGTCGAGAAGACTTTGTTGCCAATGGGCTCTGCAAAGAGCTGGGTGTAGAGGTTAGAGGTCAAGGCAGGAATGCCTACAGCTTCCGCGAACTAACAGAGAAACTTCTTGCCGCCTATCAACAGGAGCCAGATTCTTGGCAGGAGCGCATTCGACCTGGAAGAATCTGGGGAGTGATCCATACTGCCATCGAAGAGTTTTCGGTTAAAAAAATCAACATCTTTGTTACTAATCAAAGTCCCCCTCAGCATCAGGATACTTGCTTCTTGTTCGAGATCATTAAAAGGTGGATTGAGAGACATTTACAGCGGGAGGATATTCTCTTTCTAAAGCGAGTGATCCCTCAGAACGTCAAACCTAACCAACAGGATCTTGTCCTCAATGAGTATTATCGCTTCTTTGTTGACGAGATTGATTCAAACGAGGTGGTTCTTGTCAGTACCAAAGGTGGAACCCCTCAAATGCAGACAGCTCTTCGTCTGCAGTCAATTACTGCTGACATTCCCAAGCTGCTGTTTCTGGATCCGATTCTTTCAAAACGAAAGGTGCTTCTAGGAGAACCCTCAGCCTGCGTCCGAACTTCGTACTGGCAATATCAACGGACACAGAAGTATCGTGTTGTCATGCAACTGCTAGAACATTTTGACTTTGCGGGAGCTTGTCAAGTTCTCAAGAGCTGGCAATCCATTCTGTCTTTTCAAATTGAGCAGGGCGTAGTAAGCAAATCCCAGCTACATTCCAGCAGGAAACTGGTTGATGATGCAATCAGAGGGTTACAAGTGGCAGACTCACTCATGAACTTAGATATCGAGGCTGCCAGAGCTTCCAAGAAAGAGATGAATCTGGATATAAGTTTGGATCTAGACACTCGAATCAATCAGGCCATTGGAAACCACAGTATTTTGCTTAACTTATATTCCCAATGCAAGATATACAAACAGAATCAGCAGATCTCCCATTTTCTTTCAAGAATGTCTTCACTTTGTGAGGAAATTCTCGATGAAGTTATCGAAAGGCTTGGCGGTCGTCAGTACCTGAAGTCAGCTACTGTGGGATCCCGAGTTGAGATTCGTGAAATTAAGCGACTGCTGCCTCAAGATCAGCTTGGCTTGCTGGACTCTTTAGATTATTTCAAAGATGGAGAATATGCAAAGATTCTCTATCGTGCGAGTAAGCTTAGTTTTTTGGCCATCCTTCTTGCCATCCGCAAGAATGTAGGAAAGAATGGAGCCTGTGAGGATAAATCCTTGTCAGATCTAAAAGAAAAAATTGATAGCCTAGAATTTTGGATCCGCAAGCGCAATGAGATGATCCATGACAGTCAGGGATTCTCTAGCAACCGCATCTCTGAATTAAATAAAGAGGCGAAACAGAAAGGAGCCTGTCCTTACGAAAATATCTTGAAAGTTTTGGCTGATATTCTTATGTCTCCTCTTTTGAAGCTGCCCAATATCGATAAGCAGCGCCTTATTACAGATGATGATCTCTACCTCTATACCGACCTAAAGACCTGGGCGAGGGAGAGACTTCTTCGAGACTTGCGTTCTTCCTGAAGGAGAACAAACTGATGACTGTAAGCTCTTCCTACTACAACCACATTCTTATCGGGATCCCCGCTAGCGGCAAGTCAACACTGGCAAAAGTCTTAGCCGCAACTTGGCAAGGTTCTCAAGTTGTTAGCACCGATAATATTCGTCAAGAGTTGTACGGGGATCCCTTAATCCAGGGCAACTGGTCGGAAATTGAGGATTTGGCTCTTGCTCGGATTCACAAGGCTTATCAGCAGGGCCAAGTCATTATCTACGATGCTACCAATGCCTACCGTTCCTGGCGGCTGGATCTGCTGCAAAAGTTGCCCGGCGCAAATTGGATTGGGTGGCATCTGACCACTCCCCTAGAGGTCTGTAAGCAGAGAAATCAGCAGCGGGATCGTCAAGTGCCAGTCTCTTCGATGGAAGCAATGGCTCAGGCATTAAAGACTTTTCCGCCCATACCCGCAGAGGGATTCCTGGATGTACTGACCTTAGATTTATCTGGATCCCTGCCTACCCAAGAACAAATTCTCGAGAAAGTCAGTGGTATTCCTCGCACCTTGATTAACCGTCAGAACGCCACTCGAAAGGCGACGCTACACGGCTACTCTCGGCTGCTTGACTTTGAGCGCTTGCTCCATCTTCTGGCTATTTTGATCCATCATCCCGGCAGTACTCTGGAGGAAATCACCCACCGAATAGCCTCTGAAAAGGGATCCGTGTACGCCGATCCTGAACTGCTGTCTGAAGATCTCATCTGGCTGAAGCAGAGTGGTTTGCTCTGTCACGCCGGCGAGAACAGTGCAGGGGAGCAGCACCAGCTCTTGGTTCAACCCGAAAACCGGCAGCCTCTGACCTTTGCCACCCACGCTTATTCTGACTGGGATAGCTTCAGCCGCTTGATTTATACCATTCGCCTGATTTTGACCCAACCCTTCCACTTTGATCCCGAGCTGGGCAGCTTGGAAAGCTTGAACCGTGAGCTCCAGCAACAGGGTTGGGTGAAAGGGCAAAACAGAGATGCCATCCGTAAGGACATCGAAAAGGTCTTGAAGCCCTACCAGATTTTGCCGTCTTTTCCCATGAAGCGAGGCTACTTCACTCACTCTGGGATCTTCAGTCGCCATGAACTCAAGCAGATCTACCGGCTTTTGCAGGTGAGCACTCGCGCTCTAGAAAACCCTTGGGAGCAGGCGGTTTATGAAATGGTGGAGCAGCGTATGCGCCTCAGCCACATCGATACTTCTGAGATCTACCCCACTCGTCGGCTGGGCAATCAACCCATTGTGGATCCCGCCTTGGCTCCTTCCGGTACCTTGGCGGATCGCCGTGGCTTGCAGGTGGTCGAGGAAGCGATGGAGACGGGGGAGCTGCTAGAGGTAAAGCGTTTGCCGGGAGCCACCTTCCCCGGAGAGGCTGTGGAGAGCTTTCGCATCTGGCCCCTGCAACTGGTCTTTCATCAAATCGCGTGGTACCTGGGCTGCGAGTATCACAGCCCGAAGAGGCAGGGACTGATGCGGTTTGAGCGGATGGATCGGCTCTTTCTCAACCGGCGACATTGTGCAACGCGCTCCCGCCAAGAGCAGTTGGCTGCTCTGGAACGCCTGCACAAGCTCTACGATGTCAGTGCTGGGATCTTTTTGGGCAATGACCCGCATCTGCAGAAGCAGATCCTCAGTCGGGATCCCAATGAGCGCCGCCAAGCAGAAGTAACTCTGGAACTTTGGTTTAGCGACCGGATCTTCCCCTTCGTGAGCGAGGGCACCCGACGCTTTAAGCACCAGCGTATGTCCCCCCGTATTTCCGGATCTTCGCGGCCTAGATCTATCTTCAACTTGCCCCCCACGGGAGACAGTCGGTTTCCCCACCGGCTCAAGGTGGTCTTGCCCCTTTGGTCCCTAGAGGATGTCGACCTCAAGCGCTGGATCTTGGGCTTTGGGGGAGAGGTGTTGGTGGTCAGCCCAGAGCCCCTTCGGCAAATGATTCAGGACGCGGGGCAGGCGATCTCGGTTTTGTACAGGGATCCCTTAGCCGATCAGGAGCAAGAAAGCTCGTAAAAGAAAGTATTGGCCACTTTCTTCTCTAACGCCCAAAACATTTGTCCGGCAAAGGTTTTCCAGGTTTTAAGCAGAACTCTCCAATACTTTGTGTGGTTAGGGCTGAGCACGGGAGCCCAACTAAAGTAACAACAGGTCACCGGAGTAGGGCAGTGGTTGCTCAACTGGATGTGGAAGACATTCGAGGGATCCGATCCGTCGCCGAGGTAGCCGATCTCTTTGCATCCTTAGGGTACGCTCTGGTGGCGCAACCATTGGATGTGGCGGTTCTGGAGCTGCCGGCTTATTTTGACAGACTTCGGGCTGCGTATGTCCTGGCGGAATATCGGCAGAGGTATTTCCGTCAGGTGGTGCTGTTGTTTGAGTTTGCAGTAAAGCCCGGCCCTGCAGAGTTGGGTGTGCTGATGCACAAGCTGGCCCGGCGTCTAGCTCAACGCCCAGAATCCTACCTGTTGCTGGCCACAGCCGACGGTTACCGCCGTCTGCACATCACCAGCGGCAGCCAAGCTGGGAAGGTCTACAGCTTCCAGGTCAACTGCCAGGATCCTTCCTACCAAGAGCGCAACTGGATCCGCAACTTGGTCTTGCGGGGTCGATCGCTACGGGCCGCCCAACAGCACCAGCAGCAGGTGGTACGTCATGCCGCAACCCAACAAAAAGAGGCAGGGCGGATCAAACAGCGGGACCTGCAGGACAGCGTAAAGTCCTACTTGTGCCAGATTGGTCGCTATCCCCTCCTGAGCCAGGCCGAGGAAGTGAATCTATTCCGCCAGATGGCCACATTTCCCGGTACTCAGCAGGCTGCGCGGGCGCAGGAGAAGCTAATCATCCACAACTTGCGCCTCGTGGTGTCTATCGCCAAGCGCTATCAAGGGTCGGGGCTGGATCTCCTAGATCTGATCCAGGAAGGCAGCCTGGGCTTAATTCGTGCCATTGAGAAGTTTGACTATGCCCGTGGAACCCGGCTGTCCACCTATGCCACCTGGTGGATCCGACAGTCCATCACCCGGGCAATTGACAATCAGTGTCGTCTGATCCGGCTGCCCGACCATGTCTGGGCAGAGATCCGGCGCCTAAAGAAAGTGGCTCGCCAGTTGTCGCAAGATTTGGCGCGCACTCCCTCTGTGGCGGATCTGGCTTCGGTCTGCGACCTTTCTCCTGAAAAAATCCAACAATTGCTGGATTGGAATCGTGGGATCGGCTTTCTGGATGCGCCTCTATCTGGGGATATTTTGCTGATGGACAGCCTCGCCGATCGGTCTCGGATCCCAGAATCTATTTGGGAGGAGACGGAACGTCGAGAAATAGTAGAGAGAGCCTTCGCCTTGCTTACGCCAAGAGAGCGACAGGTGCTCGCCCTTCGCTTTGGATTAGAGGGCAATAAACCTCATTCTCTGGCCGAGATTGGTCGGCTTTGGAACCTCAGTCGCGAGCGGGTGCGGCAGATCGAGAGAAAGGCACTTCAGTCTCTGCGTACTTGTTGCAGAAATTGGCCTAAATAAGCATTGAAAGGAGGGTGATCTATATGTCGCTACCGGCGTATATTGATAACCAGAGACATAAGTTAACAAATGTTATCCAGAGGCTGATCCTTCTGGAAAAGCAGACCGAGTTGGATATTGCTACCGGCTTCTTCCGTATCGAGGCTTGGATCAAATTGGAGCGAGCTTTTAATAAGCTCACCCGCCTGCGTTTGCTAATTGGCCGGGATCCCACCATCAAACCGGCAGAACCCCATCGAATTGATCTCCAAGATTATCTTCGCCGTGAGCTGCAGGGGCAGCTAGAGAATTCTAATTTCGGGTTGGAATACAAGAAATGTATTGATCGCCTGATTGCCTTTCTCAAGCAAGATCATGTGGAAGTTCGGTTATATGGGGCCATTGGGGAACGCACGCCCTTCCTGCATGCCAAAGCTTATCTATTCCCCAACTACAGCATTGTGGGATCTAGTAATTTTACCGTTCCCGGTTTGGAAGGCAACACCGAGTTAAACGTGTTGCTCGATAATGCTCAGGCAGCTCAGGAGATGCGCAAGACTTGGTTTACAGAGTTTTGGGAGCATCCCAGTGTGGACAAAGATTACAAATCTAAGCTCATTGCTGAGCTGGATCGCTCCAAATTTGGCAGCCGTGCCTACACTCCTCATCAAATCTTGATGCGCTGCCTCTACACCCTGTTTCAGCCGAAGCAGGATCCGGTGGTCAAGGGGCAAGCCACAACCCTAGAATTGGCTGATTTCCAGCAGGAAGGGTTTGAACGAGCCCTAGAATTGCTGGAGCGCCATGGGGGGGTCATCGTTGCAGATGCGGTAGGCTTGGGCAAAACCTATATCGGACTGCGGCTGATCGACCATCTTCTAGCGGAGCGACGAAAACCGGGGTACCTGCCTCGGGCCTTGGTGATCAGCCCGGCTCAAGTTCGCAATCTCGTCTGGGAGCCGAAGCTGAGAGAGTTCGGTTTGGTGGCCGATTTGTTGTCTCAAGAGGAGCTAGGGCGATCTGACTTCAACAGCCGACGCTACAGCCACTGCGACATTGTCCTTGTGGACGAATCCCACAATTTCCGGAATAACTTAACCGCTCGATATGCCAACTTGCAACGCCTGATCTGTGGGGGACGCCGCAACAAATGGGTGGTGCTGCTCACGGCTACTCCCATCAACAACACAATTTTTGACCTCTATCATCAGGTGCTGCTGCTCACCCGCAACGATGATCACTACTACAGTAGCTGGGGGATCCCTAATCTATCCGCGCTGTTTAAGAAGCTGGACAAAGGTGAGGGGCAGATCACCGAGTTGTTGTTTCAGACCATGGTGCGTCGATCCCGCCTGGATGTGCTGAAACGTCAGCAGGCAGGAGAGAAGATTATCATCGGTGGCCAAGAGATCCGCTTTCCGCGCAGGATTTTGAAGCAATTTACCTATAACTTCGAGAGTAGCTTCCAAGGTCTCTATAGCCGTTGGGTTGCCTACATTGAGAATCTGAACCTGGCTCCCTATAACCTGGAAAACTATGTGCGCCAGAAGAATGATAAGCTAACCGACCGTCAGTTACGCAATGAAGTGATCGGCAGCTTGATGAAAACCCTCTATCTCAAGCGGCTAGAGAGTTCAATCAAGGCTTTTGAGGTCAGCATCTGCTGGCAATCTGACTTCCAGGGACGATTTTTGGACTTGCTGCAGCAGGGTCACTTGTTAGATGGATCCAGCTATCGACGCCTGATGGCTCTGGAAGCTGAGGAGCAAGAGGATTCAGTGGAGCAGGTGCTGGTATCTCTGCCTGAGGTCAACCCTGAAGACTATGATTTGGACAAGCTGACCCAGGCAATCCAGGCCGATCAAAAAACACTGGCTCAGATTATTCAAGATCTCACCCGTATCCAGGCAAGGGTGCAGGCAGGAGAAGACTCTGATCTTAAGCTGATGGCTTTTAAACGAATGATGCTCAGCTTGGAACAGGACAAGGTGCTTGTCTTCACCTACTTTAAAGACACAGCCGAATACTTATACCAGCAGTTGCTGGAAGATAAACAATGGCTTGAGGCAATGGCTGAGAAGCGGAGCAGATATCGCAATTTCTCCTCAGGTTTGCGGGTGGGGTTATTAACCGGAAAAACCCCAAGCCGGGAACGGGAAATGCTGGTGAGAAGATTCGCGCCACGGGTCAATCGGCCATTTAGTAATCCTTCGGGTTGTGGAGAGGATTATCAGGAAGTCGGGTGTTCGCCTGAAGAGCAAATCGATCTGCTTATCTGCACCGATGTGTTGTCTGAAGGACAAAATCTTCAAGAAGCAGCAGTCCTTGTGAATTACGATCTGCATTGGAATCCGGTGCGAATGATCCAACGGGCAGGCCGCATCGATCGACTGGGATCCCCATTCGAGGAGTTGACGATCGTTAATGGCTTTCCCGAGCAAGGACTGGAACTGCTGTTGGGATTGGTGCGCAAGTTGCAACAGCGGATTGCCCTGATCGATCAGCAGGTGGGTCTGGATGCCAGTGTGCTGGGAGAGGTGATCTCGGAGCGTTCATTAGAGGAGATCCGACTCCTGAAGGAAGCTCAAACTCCCAGTGCTCAGAGTGAGATACTGCAGGCTCTGGAGAAGAAAGTTGACTTAGTCTCTATGGATGAAATGCGGTTTCCGTTGTTGGAGTTTATCCAGCAATCGGGGTTGCAAGCTGTCGAGGAGATCCCACTTGGGATCCACAGCACACGCTACCAAGCTCCGCAGGATGGACTATTTTTAGCTTTTCAAGTCAAAGATCGGCACTTCTGGCATTTCTACCCTCGAATAGAAGGTCGAATCTCTGTAAGTATCGACCATCTCCAGAGTGATTGGGGATCAATCTTTCAGCTTCTCTATTGCCGACCAGAAGATTTTCCAAAGCCCGATGATCTACCGCCTGCGCCTTTTGATGGTGAGATCTTCGAGGTGTTACAACCTGCGATCCAAAATCTGTTGAATCTGCTGAATCGAAGCCAGGGTAGCTCTTTATTGCAACCTAGTTTACCTCAATGGTTGAGACGAATCTATCTCGTCCTCACTGAGGTAGAGGATGCTATTGAACTTGATGCGGTGACTGAAGAGGCCCGACAACGGGTTCTTGATTTGGTTATACATACTAAAAGCATTCGCACTTACGAGAGAGACTGTAAGGAATTCTGGAAAAACTATCAGAAGAATCGGGATGTTGCCAATCTAATTCACTCGTTGGATGAGTTGTTCATTGATGAGGGATTGTATAAGGAATCCACTTCCCGCCACCAGAACCCGACATTTTTCACTCAAGAGGATGTGCAGCTCATTTGCTACCAGTGGTTTAGGTCAGACCCTGAGGCCCCGACGGATCCCTACCTGTTCAGGCGGAGGCGAAAGGATCCCTATGAGGCCCTACATTAACAGTCTCAGCGACAGGGTCGGCGACAAGCCTCAAACCCT
>NZ_JANSIO010000012.1:0-8622 GCF_047462195.1 Synechococcus sp. R3-13
GATCCCCCCCCAGATGGCGTACCCGCGCTTGGGAGTGGCCCCCTTCCCGGACAGGTTGGGGATGGAAAGGAAGGCCCCAGCGCAAAAGTCTCTCCAGGTGCAAGGGTGCTTCCTCCACAATGGAGCGAGCCACCTTTTCTTCCACCAGGCCGCGGCCCGCTTGCAAGGTGTCTTGGATATGGGCTTCTACGTCCGCCTCATCCACAGGAAAAGCCACCCCACCCTGCGCCCAAGGGGTAGAGCCAGAGGGAAGGGGATCCTTGCTTACCACCAAGGTTGTCGCCCCCTGGGTTTCGGCCCACAGGGCTGCGTACACCCCCGCCACCCCCGCTCCCAGGATCAGCAGATCAGTTTGCCATCGCACTAGCGGTGCGATTTCCCTGCCGTAGGCATAGCACTCTTGCAGCAGCGCCACGTAGTCCTTGCGCTCCAATTTAAGCCCCGGCGGGCACTGCCAGCATGGCCAGGATGGAACGGCGAGCCTTCTCAGCCACCTCCTGGGGCACCTGGATCACGTAGCGCATCTCCTGCAGGGAGCGGTAAATCTTTTCCAAGGTAATCTTCTTCATGTACTCGCAGACGGCTTCTGCCTTGACAGGGATGAACATTTTGTCTGGAGCTTCTTTCTTGAGCCGGTGAAGAATGCCCACCTCGGTGGCCACCACAAACTCGCGGCTTTCTGAAGCTTTGGCGTAGCGCACCATGCCCTCGGTGGAGAGCAGCTTGGCATCCGGTTTGAGGAAGAGACAGCTAGAGCCGCAACTGCACTCCGGGTGAATGAGGAACTCTGCTCCAGGGTGCTCTTCCACCATCGCCTTGAGGTGCTCTTCCCGGATGCCAACATGCACGTGGCACTCTCCCGGAAAGAGATCCAGCTCCCTTCCGGTTACTTGAGCAACGTGGGCTCCCAGAAACATATCCGGCACAAAGAAGATGGGGCGATCCGGGGGCAGGCTGGCCACCACTTGAACTGCGTTGGCGCTGGTTACGCAGACATCTGCCAGAGCCTTGATCTCGGCAGCGGTGTTGACGTAGGCCACCACCAGGCCCTCAGGGCAGGCTGCCTTCCACCGCAGCACATCTTGCGGGCGAATGCTATCGGCCAAGGAACAGCCCGCCTCCAGATCCGGCAGCAGCACCGTCTTTTCCGGGTTAAGGATGGCAGCCGTCTCCGCCATAAAATGCACGCCCGCAAAGACAATCACCTGGGCGCTCGTCTTTTGAGCCTCTCGAGCCAGCCCCAAGGAGTCTCCCACAAAGTCTGCTACCTCTTGAACTTCGGGGAGCTGATAGGAATGGGCAAGGATGACCGCCTGCCTTTCCTGTTTGAGCCGAACAATCTCCTGGACGGTCACGTCAGCGTTGCGTAGCAATAGAGTTTCTCCTTATCATTCTCGACTTCTTGTCGCGACAGCGTTGCGTAGCAATAACGGCTTTGTTCCTCTGTAAGCTGGACGCGATCTGAGGACTTTGTCCCGCTAATGGGCTCGCAGGAGCAGCGCGCAGCGATAGCAGAAAGCGTATCTCCTGCAGTTGGCTGACTCTGCTTTAGCCAAGACGCTCGGAGAAGCCTTTCGCGGCGCTCGGTTGAGCTGGAGCTGGGCCTAGGTTGTTTTCCCAAAGTAGCATCGGTTGCGACGGCGTTGCGCAGCAGTAAAACAGCATCTAGCGAGGACTTGGCTCAGGTTGACATTCCCCCCTGCATAAAGGCAGGGGATTCTTTCAAGCACTCCGCGCCGTCATAGGCGTTCGCGAAAGCGTCGTGTAGCAATGAAGCAGAGGCCGTCCCAGGGGGCGGGGCTTGTTCGCTTTAGCAGCGCGGAGCGCTAAACCCGGTTTTCTTGGTCAGGCAGTGTAGTAGGCCGTGCCTTTGTTGACGAAGTCCAGCGTATAGGCAGCCCGGTAGTTGATGGTTGGCTCAAACACGCCGGCCACTGTCATGCTGTCGAAGAAGTCTTGCCAGCGTTTGTCGGTCATGGCGCCAATGCCTTTTTCCAGCGCATCGCCGGACAAGATGATGCCGTACTCCTGCAATTTCTCGAAGCTGTAGGCCAACTGGGCATCGGTCATTTCCGGGTTGTCCTGCTTGATCAAGCGATAGGCCGGACGGGGATCCTCCAAGAAGCTGTACCAGCCTTTGATAGAGGCATCCACGAATCGCTCCACCAAGTCGGGCTTGGTTTCCACCAGTTGACGACGGGTTTCGATGGTGGTGGCATAGGGTTTGTAGCCCAAATCCGCCAGGAGGAAGACCACCGGCTCAAATCCCCCTTCCCGTTGGATGGCAAAAGGCTCGGATGTCAGATAGCCTTGCTGAGCTGAGCTGGGATCCGCCAAAAAGGGGCCGGGGTTGAAGTTGTAGGGACGAACCTGATCGTCGGTGAAGTCAAAGCGGGCCTTCAGGTAGGGCCAGTAGGTGGCAAGGCCACCTTTCGAGACAAAGATAGGCCGGCCCTTGAGCTCTTCAAAGCGCTGGGTGCCAGGGTGGGCCATGATGATCTGCGGGTCTTTCTGGAAAATGGCTGCCACACACACCAAAGGGATCCCTTCTCGCACAGCATTGATCACCCCTGTGCTTCCCCCCATGGCAAACTCGGCAGCTCCACCGGCCAAAACTTGGGTGATGTTGATGCCGGGGCCACCCATCTTGATGGTTACATCCAGGCCATGCTCGCGGTAGATGCCGGTCGCCACCGCCTGATAGAAGCCGCCGTGTTCCGCCTGAGCATACCAGTTGGTAGCATAGGAAACGCGATCCAGGCCGGATCCCTGAGCCACGATCAGGGTGGGAGAGGGTTTGCGCTGAGCTTGGGCGCCCCCTGCCGCCAGCAGACCGCCCCCAAGGGCTGCGGCTCCCACTTTGAGAAGCTGACGGCGGCTCAGAGCCTTGGTGTTCGAGTCAGAGGGTTGAGACGAAGCCATAATCCATTCTCCCTAAGCTAATCCTTGCAAGGTGTGAGGGGGCCAAAGATGCAGGTACAGCCTATTGAGGGGCTACGGATACGGTTGTAAACCTACTTGTTCTAAACCTCATCGGAGTCAAGCCTCAGAAACACGATGTTTTGTATCCCTTAAGTTTTGTATCCCTTAATTTGTGAACAGGCTGTAACTTGCGACACCCCATTAAGCCAGAAACCCTTGGACAGAGCGGTATCTCCGGCTACCGGTACTTGCAGACGAGATCCGCCGGCATTGGGTTCCATCGGCTAGAGACCAAGTTGCCCAGCAGCCAGCACCTCAGCTCAAGAATGGCAAGGGGAACAAAGCCCGAAACCAACCTTGCCCTGGTCTATCCCAAACCTGTAGCCACCGAACCTGACCGGCGCTCGAAGTAACCTGCAGATCTCATTCTGCCGCAATCTTGCTGGGTCAAAGAGCCCCACCCCTTGAGCATTTGCCGGAGCTGTTGGCAATTTATCCCCGGTCGGGATGGAGTTGCGGTCAAGTCAATTGGAGAGCTTGCTTTCTGCTGAGGCAACCCGCTATGCTACCGCCCAGATTGAGGCATTCTCCCGTGGCAAGTCAGCAGCTTCGTGTCTATGTCCCCCCTCACCCGCTCATTAAGCACTGGCTAACCGTGGCTCGGGATGCGGAGACGCCCATGCCCCTGTTTCGCACGGCCATGTCGGAGCTGGGCCGTTGGCTAACCTATGAGGCGATGCGGGAGTGGATCCCCACCCAGACCGTTCAGGTGCAAACCCCTTTGGAACCCGTTGCCGCGGAGGTCATCGCGCCGGATACCCTGCTGGGCATTGTGCCTGTATTGCGGGCTGGCTTGGCGATGCTGGAAGGCTGTCAGGCCCTTTTGCCCCAGGCGCGGATCTTTCACATTGGCATGGTGCGGGATGAGGAAACGCTGCAGGCCAGTTGCTACCTCAATCGCCTTCCAGAGCGGATCCCTGAACAGATGCGCATTCTCATTCCCGAGCCGATGTTGGCCACCGGGGGCACGCTGCTGTGGGTTTTGGATGAGCTGAAAAAGCGGGGGGCGGATCCCAGCTTGGTCCGGATTGTCTGCGCATTGGCAGCGCCCCCAGGGTTACAGCGGTTGGGATCCCACTACCCGATGGTGCAAATTTTCTGCGCCATGATTGACGAGCGGCTGAACGATCGAGGGTTCATTTTGCCCGGGCTGGGGGATGCAGGGGATCGCGCCTTCGGCACAGAGAACTAGCCACTGACCCACTCAATCTGTCTGTCTTCTCTGCTGCTGGTTTTTGAGCCAAGATCTTCGGCGACACACGCATTCTGTAGTGCTCAATCGAGCTTTTACCACTTCTGGCGCACGGATTGCCCATTCACCCAGATGCTGTGAGGGAGAGCATTTGGGGCTAATCCCCCTCAGATTGGTCAAGCTATTGGATCATAGGTACTGTAGGACGCTTCAGCCGGTCGCGCTACTTGCAATTCTGACGGGGCCAGCACCTTTTCCCTTCCTGCGCCTATGCGACTTGTCCTTACCAGTTTGGATGGCAGCTTGCTGGATCTGGAGTCCAACAGCTATGGTGCTGCCCGACAAGCCTTGGCTGCCCTAGAGCGCCGCTCCATTCCCTTGGTGCTCTACAGCCTGCGCACCCGTGCTCAACTGGAGCAGGTGCGGCGGCAGTTACGCCTGGAGCATCCGTTCATCTGCGAGGATGGATCCGCCGTTTACGTGCCTGAGCATTACTTCCCGGCGGGCATTCTGGATGAGCAGTGGCAACACCGACCGCCCTACTACGTGTATGCCTTGGGTCTGCCCTATTCTCGCCTGCGCAGCATCTTGCAACAGGTGCGCCAAGATTTCCACTTGGACTTGATCGGGTTTGGGGATTGGACTGCCTCTGAACTGGCCGCTGCCACCGGGATCCCTTTGGAAGAGGCGGAGCGGGCGCAGCAGCGAGAGTACAGCGAGATTTTCAGCTATTCCGGGGATCCCGAAACCCTACGGGAAGCTTTTGCCCAACAAGAGGCCAACCTCACCCAACATCTGCTGCGGGTGCGTCAGCTCCACTTCTCCAGCCTGCCGCAATGGTATCTGACCGGATGGATACGGCCAACGATGGCCGCAGAACCCAATTTCTCGCCGGGGGAGCAGGCGGTGCGGCGGCTGCTGGATTGCTATCAACGGCATTTGGGCCCTATCAAGGCTTTGGGCATTGGTTGTTCCCCGCCCGATGTGGCCTTTTTGCGGTGGACGGAGCAAAAAGTGGTGCTTCCCAGCCCAATTGCGGATAGCCTCTGGAGTGAGGCCCTGCCCCAATGGCAATTGGCTCAGCTCCCCGGCCCAGAGGGGTGGAATGAAGTGGTGTTGATGTGGTTGGAGGAAACAGATCATGGTGATGAATAAGCAGCAGAGCGGTTGTCAGGCTGTCCCCCTGGGCTTGAGAACGGCGGGATGCTTGCTGAGTTTGGCGATGGCCATGCCCGCCTACGCACAACCGCCCATGACCCTACTGACAGGAGAACCGACGGTCGCCCAACTGAAGGAAGACGGAGCCCGCTACCTGCAGATGGGCTTTCATACCTTGGCCATCAACGCCTACCGGAGCGCGATTGAACTGGAAGAAAAAACCTTGGTGCTGCCCAGCGAACGGGATCCCGATGTGCCTTTTAACCTCGGCTTGATCTACGCCCGTCAGGGCAAGCTGGCGGAGGCGCGCGCTGCCTTTCAACGCTCGGTAGAGGTGGATCCCAGTAGCTTTAAGGCCCGCTATCAACTGGCTTTGGTGGATCTCAAGCTGGGGAACCTGGCCGCAGCCAAAGAGCAGCTCACCCTTTTGGCCCATGCCGCCAGCAACCATCCGGAAACCCACAGCCATATTCAATCTTTACTGGCCACTCTGGAGTCTGTGCCCCTGCCCGGCCAACAAGGGAAAAACCCGGCTCGTCCTCCAGCCGTCGAGTCAGAAGCCGCCAAGCTCTTGCTCGAACCTCAGAAAACAGAAACAGCCGCCCTGCCAACTGCGACTGAAAAGAAAGGGCCAGAGGAAGAGAAACCCCTCTCGCTTCTGCAGCGGCTCCGCCAACAGGAGCGGGACTAGTTCTCTCTCGGCCCAGACTGACAACCCATGAAGGCATGTAGCTGGATGCCAGGGATCCCGTCACCGGGCCTTGGGCTAGGCTCGCCCCTTTTGGGGATCCGACTGAGAATCCTCGGGCTGGGGCCCTTTGGTGGTGAACACCGTGGTGAACATCATCAGCATGCCTCCCCCCAAGATCAGCAGGGCTAATCCGCCAAACATCCAATTCATCCAAGCTTGAACTTCCATGGGGGAGCTCTCCAGAATACGAGAATCCATTGGGCAGTTTTATCCTACATCTGGAGAAACGGTGCCCAGCAGCTACTGATTGGCTCGGTAAAGCAACCCCAGCCCTACGGCGGCACAGATCAAGTTGGGCAACCAAGCCGCCATTGCTGGCCCCAGCGTCCCAATTTGTCCCAGCGCCTGGGTGATGAACAGCAGCACATAGAAGGCAAAGATAATCAGCACACTGATGCCCAACCCCAAAGAGGAACCGGTGCGCTGCGGGCGCAGCCCCAAAGGCACCCCAATCAGGGTAAACGCCAGACACGCAAAGGGAATGGCATACTTCTGGTTGAGGCTGACCTGCAGACGGCGCACCCGTTGCAGATCGCCAGAGCTGGCAATCACTTCGATATAATGGCTCAGCTCTCGAATGTTCATTTCCTCAGGGCTGCGGATCTCTTGAGCCAGCTCCAGCGGTGCGCGAGGCAGGCGCAACTCCTGCCGGCTGAAGGTGGCAATGTTGCTGTAGGTGCCATCCGGAGAAACGATGTAGTTGGTGCCATCCTCAAACACCCAAAGATTCTCTTGGGGATCCCAGCGTCCCCGTTGGGCCAGCAGGATTTGGTTGAGCGCTTCGTTGGAAAAATCTAGGACGATAATGCCGCGCATTTGCTTCCCATCGAAGCTGCGGGCGTAGAACTGACGGGTTAGCCCTTGTCGCCGGGAAAAGGTGCCGTCTGGCTCAGGCATGAGGATCTCGCCAAATTCTTGGTAGAGGATATTCTCCCGCCGGAAGTCCGGATCCCGATTTAAAGCTCGGTTCAAAGTCGTGGCTGCCTGGCGATTGCTCACCGGAACCACCAGCTCATTGAACAGAAAGGTTAAAGCCGTCACCAGCAAGCTGAGGATGAGGGCAGGCACCATGAGGCGGTAAAGGCTCACCCCGCAGCCGCGCAGGGCTGTGATTTCGCTGTCGGCAGACAAGCGCCCATAGGCCAGCAACGTGGCCAGCAACATGGACATCGGGAACGTCAAAACGATGATCCCCGGCGCCCGCAGCACGAACACCTGCAAGGCTGCTGAAATCGATAACCCTGCCTCCACCACCAGGCGCACCAGCTCGAACAGGGATCCCACCGCCATCACCAAGGTTGTGAAAGCCCCCACCCCAAAGAGAAACGGCAGCAGCATCTCCGAGAGGACATAGCGATCCATCAGGCCCACCGCGCAAACGAGGGAGAGCCTGTGGTCAGGCCGCTCGCGGGAACGGGCAGGAGGGAGAGAATGAAGTTTCACGCAACCCAAGGAAGTAGTAGGCAGGACAGCCGAAGGCTGTTAACGACTCTAGACCGGAACACTGGGCAATGAAAGGCTATCGCCTTCCTTTCTCAACCTAACCCGCCTATGATCGACCCCAAGTAAGCTCAGGCATAGAATTGGGCCGGGTTTGTCTTGGGAAGACTTTCGACATGGTTTCCTCCTCTTCCCCCTCCTGCAATCTTAGGAGTTTGCTGGAGAAACTCCTGGAACTGCGGCGACAAGTTGTAGAGGGATCCCAGAGCTACTTGGCTGCTTGGGGCTGCCCTACCGTCCCCCCTCCGGCCATTCATAACCTGGCGCGGTATCTGGCTCTGCGACAACAGGATCTGCGCAGCCTGCAGTTGGAATTGGCCGCCCTCGGACTGTCGTCGCTGGGGCGATGTGAATCACGGGTTTTGGAAAACCTAGATGCTGTGATTGCCGTTTTGGCAGCAACTCAGGGCTTAGCCTATCCGGCGCCCAGCTATGAAGAGTTTTATGCCGGGGATACGGCACTTGAGCAGCACGCCGAGGCTCTGTTTGGCCCCCCTTCTCCCCATCGCCGCGCGCGCATCATGGTGACCCTGCCCAGCGAAGCCGCCGAGCAGCCGGAGCTGTTGCTGCAGTTGTTGGAGCGGGGCATGAACGTGGCCCGCATCAACTGCGCCCACGACGAGCCCTCGGTGTGGGAGAAAATGGTGGCCCACTTGCGCCAGGCCGAAGCCCAGACCCAACGGCGTTGCAAGATTTTGCTGGACCTGGCCGGCCCCAAGATCCGCACCGGCCCAGTGGCCATGCCCCCTGGCAAAACCAAGGTGTACCGCGGGGATCGCATCCTGCTCACCCCGAAGGTTCCTGAGGCCAGCGCCGATATCTCCTGCCAGGTGACCTGCAGCCTGCCGGAGGTTTTGGCGCACCTGCAAGTGGGGGCAAGTGTTTGGATCGACGACGGCAAAATCGGCGCCCGCGTGGTAAGGATCGAGCCGGCAGGCGTGGTGCTGGAGGTGGACAAAGTTGCCCCTCAGGGCAAGAAGTTGCGAGCAGAAAAAGGCCTCAATTTTCGTAAACTACCCGGCTCCGACCGCTAAGCGGT
>NZ_JANSIO010000013.1:0-6521 GCF_047462195.1 Synechococcus sp. R3-13
CGCTTTAGCGGTCGGAGTCGGGTAGTTTACTGCAAGTAGGTGTAGGCCCGCAGATTGTCTTCAAAGTGCTGCTGCAAGGCGCGGGCTTGATCCAGCGTGATCTGCCCTCGCTGCAGGGCGGTCTCGGTGGCGTGGTGGAGGGTCTCCACCAGATCTTCGCTGTTGTACTGCACCCAGCTCAGCACCTCGCCGATGGTGTCCCCCTTGATGACTTGGGAAACGTGGTAGCCGCCGGGGCGGGAGCGAATATGCACCGCGTTGGTATCGCCAAACAGGTTGTGCAGATCCCCTAGGATCTCCTGGTAGGCACCCCCCAGAAACACCCCCAGTAGGTAGGGATGCCCGTCAGGATCATGCAGCGGCAAAACCGAGGTGATTTGCCCGTCTTCGCCAAAGAAGCGGTTGATCTTGCCGTCGCTGTCGCAGGTCAGATCCGCCAGGGTAGCCCATTGGCGTGGCTCCTCATCCAGACGGTGGATGGGCATGATGGGGAAGACCTGGTCGATGGCCCAGCTATCCGGCAGGGATTGGAACAGGGAGAAATTGCCGTAGTAGATGCTGGCCAGCATCTCGTCCAGATCCAGGAGATCCACTGCCACGGGGTGCCCTGCTTGGTGCTGCTCGTAGGCCAAGGTGCAGATCTTGTCGGAGCAGTTCCAGAACAGCCGCTCCACTTCAGCTCGCTCCTGCAAGCTGAGGGCTCCCTCGGTGAACTGACGCAGAGCAGCCTCCTTCAGCTCCTGACAACGGCGGTAATTGACCACCAGAGTATCGGGCTGGATTTGGTAGTAAAGCTGGTTTAGCTTCTGGATCACCTCCGCATCGGAAGTGAGCTGGGTGGGCATGGGGTAGGGGCTGGCAGCGTTGACATCTTGCACGTCAAACACCAGCACCGACTGGTGGGACATGAGGGCGCGTCCGCTTTCGGTCACCAGTACCGGCGGCTGGATCCCGTGGGGTTCTAGGGCGGTTAGCACGGTCTGCACCACGGTGGCGGCGTAGTCCTCCATGCTGTAGCTCTGGGAAAAAGGATTGGGGGACTGGGATCCGTCGTAATCAACCCCCAAGCCACCGCCGATATCCAGGTAGCCCATGGGTGCCCCCAGCTTGGTGAGTTCGATGTAGATTTGGCTGGCTTCCCGCACGGCTCGTCCATGCACGCTCACCATCGAGATCTGGGAGCCGATGTGGTAGTGCAACAGGCGTAGACAATGCAGCTTGCCCGCTTCCCGCAGCCGTTCCACCACTTGCAAAATCTCGGTGGCCGTGAGGCCGAACTTAGCCCGATCCCCAGCCGAGGTGCCCCAGCGCCCGCTCCCTTGGGCCGAGAGTTTGGCCCGCACCCCCAAGATGGGGTCGATGCCCAGTTGGTCGGCAGCCTGCAGCACCAGCTCCAGCTCTTGCAGCCGCTCCAAAACGATGATCGGGGTGCGCCCCAGCCGCTGGGCCAAGAGGGCCGTCTCCATAAAGTCGCGGTCTTTGTAGCCGTTGCAGATCAACAAAGCCCCAGGAGTATCCAGCAGAGCCAGGGCAATCAACAGCTCCGGTTTGGATCCCGCCTCCAGGCCAAAGTGGTAGGCACGACCGTGTTTCACCACTTCTTCTACCAGGTGGCGCTGCTGGTTCACCTTGACGGGATAGACCCCTCGATACACGTTGGGGTAGCCAAAGCGCTGGATGGCCTGCTGAAAGCTCTCGCAAATTTGCCGCATGCGGTCGGCCACGATCTCGGGAAAGCGAATCAAGAGGGGCAACTGCAGGCCCCGCGCCACCAGATCCATCACCAAGTGGTACAGGTCAATGCCCGGTTCCTGCTGCTGTAAGCCCTGTGGGGTCACCTCCACATGACCGGCGGCGTTGATACGGAAGTAGGGATCCCCCCAACCTGAGATGCGATAGAGCTTTTCGCTGTCTCGCAGTGTCCAGGGAGAACGAGTCAAAGTCGGCATAGTAGTCCCCCAGATACCGAGATGTGAACAGCGCAGGATTTCTGCACAGAATCCACAATATATTGCCCTATTCCAGAATACGTCAAGGTTTTTCCAATGCGGGGGGACTCAGGCCCAAAAACCGCTAAGCCTTGCCAGACAAGGCTTTGGCTTGGGGATCTCTGTGCAACTGCCGCAGAACTCAGCTCGCTCAATCTCTTGTTTGCGCTGTTTTTCTTTGTTTTTCTCTTGAATTCTCCATTTTCTGTCTTTCCTTTCTGAGCTTGGGTCGGATCCCGACTTTTGCTGGGAAGCGTAGCGAGGAATACGGGGATGGCGCAGAGGGAAAGACAGCCACCTGGGGAAAGTGGGCCACGCACGGGATCCCAAGAGCTCTCGCCGGCAACCCTTGACAGGGCCCCGTGGGCAAGACAAGGATCGGGGCGGTGACCTCGGAGAACCTGAACCATGGCTCAACTGCCCCGCTTCCGTCGCCGAGAAGTGTTGCTTTCTTTATTGGCCACCGGCGCTACCTTGAGTGCTTGTCAAAGGGGATCCCGTTCTGACCAACCCAGCGGCAGGGATCCTGTTCCTGCCTCCGGCAGCCAGTCCTCCGACAAAGTTTTGCTGATCAACGGAGCCGGGGCCACCTTTCCGGCTCCTCTTTACTTGCGCTGGTTTTCCGATTACCGCCAGGTGGATCCCAAGGTGGAGATCAATTTCCAACCGGTGGGCAGCGCCGCCGGGATCCGGCAATTTATTGACCAGACAGTGGACTTTGCCGCCAGTGATGTGGCCATGACCGATGCCGAGATCGCCGAGGTGAAGCGGGGTGTGGTCATGATCCCGATGACCGCAGGCAGCATTGCCGTAGGCTACAACCTGCCGGGGATCCCTTCTGGACTCAAGCTGTCTCGACCCGTTTTGGTGAAGATCTTTCGCGGCCAAATCGACCAGTGGCGGGATCCGGAGATCCTGGCCCTGAACCCGGAGCTAACCATTCCCGATCTGCCCATCACCGTCTGCTACCGCTCCGATGGCAGCGGCACCACCGATACCTTTACCCGCCACCTGGCGGCCATCGATCCGGCTTGGGCCTCGGAAGTCGGTGCTGGCATGTCGCTGGAGTGGCCGGTGGGCATTGGGGTGAAAGGCAACGAGGGCATGAGCGCCCAAATGCTTCTCAGCGAAGGGGTGATCGGCTACGTGGAGTCGGTCTATGCCTGCGAGCTGGATCTGTCGGTGGCAGCTCTGGAGAACCGCCGCGGCGAGTTCATTCTCCCCTCCCCGGAAGCCTCGGCCCTGGCCTTGAGCGAAATTGAGCTGCCGGAAAACCTGCGGGCTTTTGTGCCGGATCCCGCTGGCCCTGGAGCGTATCCCATCGTCACCTACACCTGGATCCTGACCTACCGCCGGTACTCGGATCCCGCCATGGCCGCCGCCTTGCAAGCCGTGCTGCGTTGGGCCCTCACCGAAGGGCAATCCCTGGCCAAAACTATGGGTTACCTTCCCCTGGCTGAAACCGTTGTGGCCCGCAGCCTCGAAGCCCTGCAACTCATTCAAAGCTAGGTTCCAAAACCGCACCAATCCCGCTTGCCCGGACACAGCAGGTACGGAGATCCGTAATGGGTCCGCTTTTCAGCCCCGAGAAATGGGCGGCATTCTCGCCCTGGTCTCGCCAACCAGCTGGTTAGGATCGACCCAGGAAGTGACCAAGCATCTGCGGGATTTTCACAGATTGGCTGCCCAAGCTACTTCACACAGGCTGGCGGCGGTAACCGAAGCAATGTACTCAAGAAGAGGAGAATAAGGAGCCGATGGGAAAAGTTGTAGGAATTGACCTGGGCACAACCAACTCGGTTGTCGCCGTAATGGAGGGGGGTGTCCCCACCGTCATCGCCAATGCTGAGGGTACTCGCACCACACCCTCGGTGGTCGCCTTCACCAAAGATGGAGAGCGCCTGGTGGGCCAAATGGCCCGCCGCCAAGCGGTGCTCAACCCGGAAAACACGTTCTACTCGGTTAAGCGGTTCATCGGTCGTAGGTACGATGAGCTGAATGCCGACTCCAAGCGGGTCTCCTACCAGGTACGGCGGGATGAGCGGGGCAATGTCAAACTGTACGCACCCCGCCTGAACAAGGAATTTGCGCCGGAAGAGATTTCGGCCATGGTGCTGCGCAAGCTAGCGGATGATGCCAGCCGCTACCTGGGCCAGCCGGTCACCCAAGCGGTGATCACGGTTCCTGCTTACTTTAATGACTCGCAGCGGCAGGCCACCAAAGATGCGGGCCGCATTGCCGGTTTGGAAGTGCTGCGCATCATCAACGAGCCGACAGCAGCCTCTTTGGCCTACGGCTTGGACAAGCGCAACAACGAGACCATCCTCGTCTTCGACCTGGGCGGCGGCACCTTCGACGTGTCCATCCTGGAAGTGGGGGATGGTGTTTTCGAGGTGAAATCCACCAGCGGCGATACGCAGTTGGGCGGCGATGACTTCGACAAGAAGATCGTCGATTGGATGGCCGAGCAGTTTAAGCAAATGGAAGGGATCGACCTGCGGCAAGACCGGCAGGCGCTGCAACGGCTAACGGAAGCTGCGGAAAAAGCCAAGATCGAGCTGTCCAGCGTTTCCGAAACCACCATCAACCTGCCCTTCATCACTGCCACTGCCGATGGGCCCAAACACCTGGAGCTGAAGCTCTCCCGCGCTCAATTTGAACACCTCTGTGCCGACCTGCTGGAGCGCTGCAAGGGGCCGGTGGAACAAGCCCTGCGGGATGCCAAGCTCACCAAGGCCGACATCAACGAAGTGGTGCTGGTGGGGGGATCCACCCGCATTCCGGCAGTGCAGCGGCTGGTGAGGGAGCTGCTGGGCAAAGAACCCAACCAAAGTGTCAACCCCGATGAGGTGGTGGCGGTTGGGGCGGCCATCCAAGCGGGTGTGCTGGCGGGCGAAGTCAAAGACGTGCTGCTGCTGGATGTCACCCCCTTGTCCTTGGGGGTGGAAACCCTGGGCGGCGTGGCCACCAAGCTCATCCCGCGCAACACCACCATCCCCACCCGCAAGTCGGAGATCTTCTCCACTGCCGAAGATGGGCAGACCTCCGTGGAAATCCACGTGGTGCAAGGGGAGCGGGAGCTGGCCCGCGACAACAAATCTCTGGGCCGCTTCAAGCTGGACGGGATCCCGCCGGCCCCCCGCGGTGTGCCGCAGATCGAGGTCACCTTCGACATCGACGCCAACGGCATCCTCAAGGTGACGGCCAAAGACAAAGGCAGCGGCAAAGAGCAGAGCATCTCCATCACCGGCGCCTCTACTTTGGATAGCAAAGAGGTGGAGCGCATGATTGCTGAGGCAGAAAAATACGCTGCCGAAGACCGGGCCCGCCGGGAGAAAATTGAGCGCCGCAACAAGGCCGACTCGCTGGCCTACCAAGCCGAGCGGCAGTTGAAGGAGTTGGGCGACAAGATCTCCTCCAGCAAACGCAGCCAAATCGAGACTCTGGTGCGAGAACTGCGGGAGGCCATCCAGCGGGAGGACGACAGCGCCATCCAGAGCAAAGAGCGGGAGCTGCAAGAGGCTCTCTACGCCATGAGCAGCGAGCTGTATCAACAGCCTGGGGCCTCCTCTAGCTCCGCTTCCGGCTCAGGGAAGACCTCCGGCGGCAGCGATGATGTGATCGATGCCGACTTCACCGAGAGCAAGTGACTGCTCAGGGATCCCTCCGTGGGCCGCGGGCCCAGGGCGGATCCCGCCCTTACTTGTAGCGCCGATAATGAGGAGGGACGGGATGGGCGATGGCGTCTAGCCCGCCTCCTCATTTTCTTCAGTAGGTCGGAGGGAAGGAGCCCTTGCCGGGGACGCCTAGCCTCGTGGTTTTCTGCCCACTCTCAGCGATTTGCCTGCGGACGCCTCCATGCAAAACTTTAAGGACTACTACAAGATTTTGGGGGTCAGCAAAACGGCCACTGCCGATGAGGTGAAACAAGCCTATCGGCGCCTAGCCCGCAAGTATCACCCAGATGTCAACCCCAACGACAAAGCGGCTGAAGAGAAATTCAAAGACATTAACGAAGCCTACGAAGTTCTCTCGGATCCCAGCAAGCGCAGGCAATACGACCAATTTGGCCAATACTATCAGCAGGGCGGGTTTCGCTCCAGCCGCGATGCCTACACCTACAGCAGCAGCCCCTTCAGCCAAGACTTTGGGGGGAGCGGATTTGGGGGGAGTGGCGTCGATTTCAGCCAATTTGATGATTTTCAAGACTTCATCGATCAACTGCTGGGCCGGGTGCGCAGCCAAACCACAGACCGCAGCAGCGGATTTTCGGGATCCACTGGCAACACCAGTTACGATGCTGAGGCCACCATCCAGATCAGCATTCCAGAAGCTTTTGAGGGGGGCAAGCGTCGCCTGCGGGTGGGCGGGGATCGCGTGCTCGAGGTAAACATCCCGCCGGGAATTACGCCAGGGAAGCGGATTCGCCTGCGCGGCCAAGGCCACCCCAACCCCAACGGCGGTGCCGGTGATCTGTACCTTAAAATTGAGCTGAAAGACCACCCCTTCTATCACCTAGAGGGATTCGACGTT
>NZ_JANSIO010000014.1:0-6629 GCF_047462195.1 Synechococcus sp. R3-13
GTTCGGTGGGATACCTGGATCGGTTGGGAGTTTTTGCCGATATCCCCGGCAGCGAATTTCAGCCGCAGCGCAGCGTTCGTCGCGGAGAATTTGCCCGTTGGCTGGTGCTGGCCAACAACGCCATCCACGCCGATGAGCCCAGCCGGCAAATCCGCCTGGGATCCCCCTCGGAACGCCCCCTCTTTTTGGATGTGCCGGAAGAGGATCCCAACTTTCGCTACATTCAAGCCCTGGGAGCTGCCGGCATAATTGCCGGAGATGCCAATCGAGAGTTTCGCCCCAACAGCCTGCTGTCGCGGGCAGAGTTGATCCGCATGAAGGTGCCTCTGGACTTACCTCCCGGCCAGATCAAGGGATCCCAAGCGGAGCTGGAGGAGCGCTGGGGGTTCACCGATGCGGCGCAAATTCCTCCTGAAGCCATTCCTGCTCTGGTAGCGGATCGCAGTCTGGAGAATGCCTCCACCGTGCTGCGCACTTTTGGCCCCATCCGCACCTTCAACCCCTTCGAGCCGGTCAGCCGCGGGGAAGCTGCCATTGCCTTATCGGCTTTTGGGGAACGAACAGCCCAAGACGCCCTACCCCAGCCGCCAGCCCTGCCAGACCCAACCCCTGAGCCTCAGCCTTCTCCCCCTGCCGCAGAACCGGAGCAGACGGCTTCTCCCGAGCCGGATCCCAACCCTGCCTCTCCCTCGAATGCCGTTGATGAGCCCTCTGCGCCGGCCCGCCCCCGTTCCTCGGAAGTTGCCCCAGGGGAGGGCAGGATCGTTACCCCACGCCAAACCCAACCCTGAGGTGAGAGGGATCCCATTGGCGTATGCTGTTGGGCTCTGTCAGCAGATAGAACGCCTCAGAACCCCAGCAGGGATCCCTGCTACGGCTCTTACAAGGAGCAAAAGGAGCCATAACAATAAAAACTATCCCTAACTCCCTTCGGGAGAGGGGCTGTACAGCGCAGAGGACTTCCGCCCCCATTCCCCAGGCGGCTCTAGCTCTTGCCAGTCCCCTGAGCGCCCCTCTGCTGGGGAAAACCCTTGCCGCCCATAGCCTATAGAATGGGGGAAGCCAGCCTTGGAAAACCTGCAGGGATCCCAACTGTGTCCGCCATTGTTCCTGAAATCCGTTCTGCCGATCTGCTGCGCTACACCGTGATTGGGTCGCGGCGGCCCAGCGTGTACTTTTGGGCGGTGGCGCTGACGGGGGGAGGGCTGGGCTTTACCTTGGCCGGCCTTTCCAGCTATCTCCACCGCAATTTGCTCCCCTTTTCCGATCCCGCCAGCCTGGTGTTTATTCCCCAGGGCATTGCCATGCTCTTTTACGGGGTGCTCGGATCCCTGGCGGGGCTATACCAGTGGCTGAGTTTGTATTGGAACTTGGGAGGCGGCTACAACGAGTTCGACCGGCGCACGCAAAAGATAACGCTGGTGCGGCAGGGCTTTCCGGGCAAAAACCGTGAAGTCCGCCTGGAGTATGACTTTGCCGATGTGCAAAGCCTGCGGGTGGAGCTGAGAGAGGGGCTTAACCCCCGCCGAGCCATCTACTTGCGGGTGAAAGGACGTGGCGACATCCCCCTCACCGGCGTAGGCCAGCCACCTCCCCTGACGGAGATCGAAAACCAGGCAGCCGAGATTGCCCGCTTTCTCAACGTCAGCTTAGAGGGCATTTGATTCCCTGCGGTGCCATTGCTTTGACCCCGCCCTGCTGGTCGCTTGAGCGAGACGGAATCCCATCCTTGGGCAACAGTGAAACCATTGAGGGGGATCCAGAACTGTGGAGTCGAATAGAGAGTTGTCGAGATTGTTTTCAATGTAGCGGGATCTCTTCGAGGAATGATCTACCCTTGATGCCAGCGCAGTTGTTGCCTGGGAGAAGCCTGTGATGGCCAACCTGAACCCCTTCATTCCCCTACAGGCCAAGAAGCTGGGGTCTATTCTGTTTCGCCTCTGGCTAACTCTTCTGCTCTCATTGGGCTTGGCCTTGCTCACGTTGCTGCTGACCCCCCATTCCGCTCATGCTGCCCGTGGGCCCCTGTATCGCTTGGGTCGTCCAGAAGGGGCGGTCTCGATTGTGGCTTGGGCAGGCTACATCGAACGGGGGGAAACGGATCCCGCCTATGACTGGGTGACCGAGTTTGAGAAAGAAACCGGCTGCCAAGTCAGCGTTAAGGTGGCGGCAACCTCCGATGAGATGGTAGCCCTGATGAATGAGGGCGGCTTTGATCTGGTGACGGCCTCCGGCGATGCCACCCTACGCCTGATCAAAGGGGAACGGGTACAGCAGATTAACCCCCGCCTGATCCCCAGTTGGGAGACCATCGACCCGCGCCTGCGGGATGCTCCCTGGCATACCGTGGATGGCAAGCATTACGGCGTGCCCTATCAATGGGGATCCAACGTGTTGATGTACAACACAAAGGTTTTCCCGGAACCCCCCACCAGTTGGGATGTGGTGTTTGAAGAAAAAATCCTGCCAGACGGCAAATCCAACAAGGGCCGCATCCAAGCCTACGATGGCTCCATCTACATTGCCGATGCCGCCCTCTACCTGAAGGCCCACCGCCCAGAATTGGGCATCACGGATCCCTACGAGCTGACCCGCGAACAGTTCAATGCTGCTCTAGCTCTATTGCGACAGCAGCGGCAACTGGTTGGACGCTACTGGCACGATGCGGCGGTGCAGGTGGATGACTTTGTCAACGAAGGGGTAGTGGCCTCCAGCTCTTGGCCCTTCCAGGTCAATCTGTTGCGATCCGAAGGTCAACCTGTCGCCAGTGTGATACCGGAAGAGGGAGCCACCGGCTGGGCAGATACAACCATGCTCAGCGCTACCGCCAAACACCCCAACTGTGCCTACCTGTGGATGGAACATTCCTTGAACCCGAAGGTGCAAGGGGATCTGGCGGCTTGGTTTGGGTCGGTGCCGGTGGTGCCAGCCGCTTGTCAGGCCAGTGAGCTGCTGGGGCCAGAGGGATGCAAGACCAATGGCATCGACAATTTTGAGCGCATCTTCTTCTGGAAAACTCCTGTGGCCGATTGTGGCGATGGCCGGATGGATTGCGTGCCCTACTACGAATGGGTGACCAACTACATCGCTGTGATTGGCGGGCGCTAATAGGCCGACCTTGAAGGGATCCCGGATCCCTCTGGGGAGACAGACCCTCGGCCCTGAGGAGCTAGCCCCACGCGCTGCCCAGCACTGCTTTCCAAAACTTCGAGGCAGAGAGAATCCCAAAAACTATGCTTCGCCAGTCTGAGCAGACGCACCCAGGGATCCCTCGACTGCCACCTGAAGTCTTGCCGACTCTGGAAGGAAGGCTTGTGCGGCTGGGAACCCCAAGAACGGGCTTTGCTCCACTGCCTGGATGGAGAGGGTAAAGAGGGGATTGGAGAGGATCCCGGCAAAGATGGTGGCCACCAAAGTGAACACCAGGCCCACCCGCAGAGCCTGCATGCCTTCCGCCTGCCAGTTGGTCTCGGGGTAATTCCGCACCGAAACCGACATCTCCTGCGGCTCTTTCACCACGATGGTTTTCACCACCCGCACGTAGTAGTAGATGGAGATGACGCTGGTGACCAACCCCACCAACACCAAGGTATAGGCCCCCGCCTGCCAACCGGCCCAGAACAGATACAGCTTGCCGAAGAAGCCCGCCAGAGGGGGCAATCCACCCAACGAGAGCAGACAAATGCTCAAGCACAGGGTGAGGAAGGGATCCTTTTGGTAGAGGCCGCTGTACTCGCTAATTTCATCGGTGCCGGTCTTCAGGCTGAACAGGGTGATGCACAAAAAGGCCCCCAGGTTCATGGCCAAATAGACCATCAAGTAAAAGATCAAGCTGGCATAGCCTGCCTCGGTGCCCGCCACCAAGCCAATCAAAACGAAGCCCGCCTGTCCAATGGAAGAATAGGCCAGCAGCCGTTTGAGGCGGGTTTGGGCAATGGCCACCACATTCCCCAGCACCATGGTCAAAATGGCCAGCACCGAGAGCACCGCCCGCCACTCTTCCGTCATGGCCGGAAACACGGTGGCCAGAAAGCGCACCGCCAAGGCAAAGCCTGCCGCTTTGGATCCCACTGACAAAAAGGCCACCACCGGCGTTGGGGATCCCTCGTAGACATCAGGAGTCCACTGGTGGAAGGGCACCGCCGCCAACTTAAACCCGATACCACCAATGCAGAGGACCAAAGCGATGATCCCTGCCAAGCCGGCATCCCCCATAGAGGAGGCAATGGCTTCCAGCTTCGTTTGCCCACCCGAAAGGCCGTAGAGCAGCGACATGCCGTAGAGGAAAATGGCCGTGCTGCTGGCCCCGATCAAGAGATATTTCAGGGCTGCCTCCGAAGAACGCGGATCCCGCTTGGTATAGCCGGCCATCAGGTAGCTGGCGATGCCCAGGGTTTCCAGAGATACAAACACTAGGATCAAGTCCGTCGCCCCGGAGAGGAACATGCCCCCCAAGGTGGCCGTGAGCAGCAACACATAAAACTCGCCTGTGGGCGCTCCGGACTGAGAGATGTAGCGCTCCGCCATCATCACGGTCAGTATCGCCGTCCCCACCACCAGGCCACGGAAGAGAATGCTGACGGGATCCGCTGCAAAGCTGCCCAAGAAGCTCTCCAACTGGGGCTGCTGCCATTGCAACACCAAGGTCACCAAGGCCCCGATCAAGCCAAAGATGGAGAGGGCCGGAAGACTTTTGCGCGCCGCCGAACCACCGACCAAATCCACCACCAAGACGAGCAAGAGGGTGAGGGTAACCACCACTTCTGGCCAAATGGCACCGGCATACAGGTTTCCGGTTGGGGCAAAGACATCCATAGGGGAAGACATGAAGACAGATGAAGGGGATCCACAGCCAGCATACCGCGATTTCTGGTCTCTCTCCCCGCTTCAGGCATCTCTTCTCCCAATCGTCTCCATCAGCGCTCTCAATCTACAGGCTCAGTAGAGCTTGGCGCTGGAGGTGAGCACCAACTTCAGGCGGGCGTGGATCAGATCCAAGTCCGCCAGCCCCAGGTCGATCTCCCCATCGATGACGATGCCGGTGTGGATCAGCCGATCCAACAGTTCCAGCACGGATCCCTCGCGGTGGGGTTGTCCGGGGTAGTAGTCCCCCTGGCGGGGCAGGAGGGTGCCCAGATCTCCGAGCTCCAGGTTCAAATCCGCCGGGTCGATCTCCAACAGGCTGCAGATTTGTCGAATTTGCTCCCGCAAGGCTTGTAGGCTGCTGCCGGCCCGCTCAATCTGCTCTGCAGAAAGGCGCTCGGCCTCCATTTGCCGCACCACCTGCGCCTCCATCAACTGCCGCAACAGCTCCACCAAGGTCAGCACCAGAGAGGCCAAACCGGCTTCCGGGCGTTTCCGGCCAGGGGTGGGCCGAGCCTGGCTCAAGTCTTCCCAGCTGGCGGGACTAATCGAAAGGCGCGGCGGGGGAGGAGAAGCAATCCAACGGTCAAAGGGCTGACAAAGCTGTTCCAGGCTGAGCAAGCGGAGACGGGGATCCCGCGCGACTTCTTCCCTTTCCTCCGGTAGGTTGTAGCCCCAGTCGGCCAAAAACAAGAGAACCTGCTCCAGCTCCGGCACCCTCTGCACCTGGCGCAGCGTTTGCAGGCGATCCTCCACAAACCACAGCTCCTCAGCCGGCAGTTGGGCGGCAGCCAGTAGCCGCTGTAAAGTGGTGGCCTTGGGGGCGCGCACTTCCTTGCCCAGAATGCGGTGGCGCGGCAGTTGGATCCCTGCTCGGCCCAAGAGCTGCTGGATGAACCGTCCCTCTTTGGTGCTGAGGATGGCCAAGCGCGGCTCCCCTGCAGCCTGAACCTGGCATAGCCAAGCCGCCACCCCCGGATAAAAGCGGTGCAGCCCCAGCCACCCCTGCAGATCCTCTGCAATCCAACGATCCCGCACCCGATCCAACGCTTGGATTAGAGAGAGGGCAGGGATCCCTGACTGCTGCAACAACTGCTGACGCCAGCCCGGCCAGTCTTGGCGCAAGTCCTCCTCCCGGATCCCTTCCTGTAGCCCCCACAACAACAGAGGCATCTCCCAACCGGTCTCGATCAGCGGGCGCAGACGGTCAAAAGCAGGACGCAGCGGCTCTAGCTGAGCAGGAGCCAAGCCCCACACCTGAGCACAAACGCGGCAGGAAGAGGCAAAATACTCCGCCCGCCCATCGCAGAGCACGCCATCAAAATCCAGAACCAGAATGCGGGGGGACATTCGCCGGGGCCTAGCGAACTCCATACCTGAGTCCCCCTGGGGGCAAGTTGCAAAAATGGGGCCAGAGGCCAAGTTAATTTAACCAAACTGTTCCACCCGATTGGCCCAACCTAATTGGATTCCAAGATGCGAACCGACTTGATCTCCACTGGATTCAGCGGGCGATCCTGGGGGCCGGTGGGAGCCGTTGCAATTTTATCCAACACATCCTCTCCCTCGATCAATTGCCCGAAGATCGTGTAGTTGGGAGGCAGCGGATAGTCGGCGTGCATGATAAAAAACTGGCTGCCGTTGGTGTTGGGGCCGGCGTTGGCCATAGCCAAAGTGCCACGGCTGTAGGGACGTTGCACCGGCTCATCGGGAAAGCGGTACCCCGGCCCACCCCGCCCTGTACCCGTGGGATCCCCGCCTTGGAT
>NZ_JANSIO010000015.1:0-2874 GCF_047462195.1 Synechococcus sp. R3-13
ACCATGTGGGGGTATCTGTATCCCGACACTGATGCTACGGTTACAGTGCGGGGCTTAGCTACCCCACGCCCCCACAAGCTAACAAGCTCCAAATACCCATGAAAAGGGTTGGATCCCCCATTACTTTGTATAGACAACCAGCCTATGGAGGGAGATGGCTTTTTATCCTCCTGGGGCTCCTGGTTCTTCTTTGCCTGGGAACCGTCTATTCCTGGAGCATTTTCCGCAAGCCTCTGGAAACAGAGCTGGGGATCGGGGCCAGTGAGAGCCTGCTGCCCTACACGGTTGCCCTCGTGTTCTACGCTACCCTCATGCCCATCACAGGGTTTGTCATCCCCCGCTGGGGATCCCGCCGAGTACTGGCTCTGGGGGGCAGCTTGGTGGGTTTGGGCTATGGGCTGGCTAGCTTTGCCCCTTCTATTGGGTGGATCACCCTCTGCTATGGGGTGATTGCCGGCAGCGGTGTGGGAATAGCCTATGGAGTGCCAATGGCCGTGGCAGCCCGTTGGTTCCCGGATCGCAAGGGATTGGCCGTGGGATCCACCATTGTCGGCTTTGGCCTATCTCCCCTGCTCACTGCTCCTCTGGCCAACTGCTTGATCGAGGCACTGGGGGCTCGACCTACGCTGCTGATTTTGGGGATCCTCTTTGCAGCGGTGATCTTGGGGATCGCAACCCAACTGAGATTTCCTCCTCCCGATTGGATCCCTTCCTCACCTTTTCCAAGAAAATCCACGAATGGCCCAGATCGCTCTCCGTTGACTTCTCGGCGCTCTCTCCCTCTGCTGAGAAACCCCTCCTTCTATGGCCTGTGGATCTGCTATGCCATCGGCACCCTGGTTGGTTTAAGCGCCATTGGGATTTCCGGCCCCGTGGGGGAAGAGCTGATCGGCCTGGATCCCCCTGCGGCTGCCAACAGCGTGGCTCTCTTCGCCATTTTCAACGGGCTCAGCCGTCCTCTGTTTGGCTGGTTGGCCGATCGCTTACATCCCCATCAGGTCACTACGGGCTCCTATGGGCTGATCCTGCTGGCCTGTGGGCTAATGCTCCTGCCTCCTCAGGGATCCCTTCTGGGCTATTGGGTAGCCTTTTCCTTGCTTTGGTTTTGCCTGGGGGGGTGGCTGGCCATGGCTCCCGCCCTGACCTTGCGCTTGTTCGATCCGGGACGCTACGCCCAGAACTACGGCATCGTGTTTACCGCCTATGGAGTTGGGGCTTTGACGGGAACGATGATCGCGGGGCAAATTCGCGATAGGCTGGGCAGCTATAGCTATACCTTTTATGGGATGGCCGCCTTGGCGGTGGTGGGGATCTGGGTGGCCAACGTTTTTTTGAAAGAGAAGTTGTAGGAGCTTCAAGCCAGCGGGCACAGCAGGGATCCCATCAGCAGGGGCAGCAATCCCCTACTTCATACCCTCCACTGCAGGGCTGGGTGAACCAACTTAAAGACTTGCCCCCCCAAGGCAAGCAGTTTGGTAGAGTAGTACGGCTATTGCTGACAGATTGGGATCGTGGCGGAATGGTAGACGCTACGGACTTAAAATCCGTTGTTCCTCAAGAACGTGAGGGTTCGAGTCCCTCCGATCCCATCATCCCTTGATCCCTGTCTGTTCCAGCACATTCAGCAAGTCCGGGATCCGAGCCCAGGCATCTTCTCGATCCAAATCGGGGCTGGAAAGAAGAGCCACCAAAGCCGGATCACAAACAGGTGCTACCAAAGGGAAGTACCTTAACCCTGCCACCTGAGCAATACTCCAAAAATAGGGAAGCACTGCATTGCTGGGCAAGATCTCGATGACGGTGGTGCCGGGTTGACAAAAGGCGAGGTTGGTTAGGCCCGCCCCGTGGATCCCGATCACCGCCTCTGCCCCCTGCATCAGGGCTATTTGCTCGGGAAGAGAGAGGGTTTCCATCTGCACCGGTACAAATCCCCAGGGGCGCAAGCAGGCCAGCACCTCCGCTTCGTTGATCACCCGCCGCCAGCGGGCAGAGCGACGGCTGATGTAAATTCGCCGCGGTTGTAAGGGGTCAATGGATAAACTCGGCTGGGCCAGTTGCCGCAGCACCTCCAATCCCCTGGGCGTCAAACACCCCACCGGAGCGCCTGCCGAGGGCACGATCAGGTTCTGGGCTTGCAGATGGGATCCCCCCAACTGCTCAAAGCTGAGGATGCGCTCGGCTGGGATCCCCAAAGCAGCCAAGCTCTGCACCTGAAAGGGCTTTCTTTGATACCCGTGGATCAAGATGGGGATGTCCTTTTCCAGGGCGCCCGACCGCTGCAGGATATCGAGGGCCGGCAGAATATCCACCATCCAGTGAAAGTAATTAACTGCCCCCAAGGGCAAAAGGGCAACGGGGCCATCCAGTGGGATCGGTGGGGGGAGATGGGGCAAGCCCAGCAGGGGGTGGTGTCGCAGGTGATCTGGCCTGTAGTCCCAGTCGAGGAACTCCGGCGGTGGCAAGCTCAGGGATAGATCGGCGAGCAATTCTCCCCGGCGGGTGAGCACCCCGCTGGCAAAGCTGGCGTAGAGGTGGCGGGGATAGTGGCCCACGTGGACGGATCCTCGGGGGATCTGGGCGACAAAGGTCTCTGCCAAGGGGATGCGCTGCGGGCGCAACTTTTGCAAAATGTCGGGATCAGTGGCAGGGGGCGCTTTCAGACAGAAAACCCCCCCTGGATCCAGCAGTTGGTAGTCCCCTTCGCCCGTGACCTGATGCCACTGTCGGGTGGTGAGGTAGCCTTGGGTTGGCACCGGCCAGAAGTCAGTTGTAGGGGGAGTGCTCTGGGAAAAGGAGTCCGCTTGAAGGGCAACGCCTTCTGGAGCCCAACGCTGCCGCCAAGCCGAATACAGGAAATCGGGGATCCTCGCAGAT
>NZ_JANSIO010000016.1:0-6810 GCF_047462195.1 Synechococcus sp. R3-13
TTTCCAAATGGTGGGCGGATCCCTGTTGCATTGACTTGAACAGCTTGGAGTTAAGCTGGGGTGCCCGCGAGCGAATAAAGCGCACAATCTCACCGCTCAGCTCATGGCCGTAAAAGTAGGCTTGCCAATCGTTCCAGGGATAGGTCAGGAAGCTTACCCCACAGCCCAAATCCAAACAGGCTTCCCGTTTTTTGGGGGCACGCAGTTGCCAAAAGGGGATCCCGAGGCGCTCTTGCAGGTGATCCCGCTGCTGGGCTTGCCAAAAAGGCAGTTGCTCCAGGTCTGGGGGAAGTTGCCAACCTGGCCGACCCAGTTGAATTTCCAGCTCCCGATTGAAGCGAGCAGCCACAGAGGCAAGGTAGGGATCCCAGCTTTCCCCGGTTTGTGGTAGCTCCATCTGTTGATGGCTTTGTCGTGGATGGTTGTGGACTTAACTTGCACTTAACCTACACTACCAGGACTCTCGGCCCGTAGGCTCCCGGCTGCAGGGATCCATTTACCCAACTGTGGCTGCCGAGGATGGTGCCTGCTGGAATCTGAGCTTGGGATCCCAGCCGGGTGTGGGCGCCGATGTAGCAGGGGGCGTGCAGTTGAGCGCTGGGATGGATCTCAGCCGTTTTGTGCACCCATATCCCCGGCGCCTGTTGCTGCACATTTTCTAAGGGAAAATCCGTCATTCGGCCCAGAAGAATGTCCAGTTGGCCGTGGTAATAGCTGGCCGGCGTGCCCAGATCCCGCCAGTAGCCTGCGTGGAGATAAGCTTGCATCCGTTGCCCTTGCCTGAGCAAATCGGGGAAGATACGCCGCTCAAAGCTGAGGGGATCCCCACTGGGGTAGTCTTTAAAAATGGCCGGATCCAAGACAAAGGTGCCGGCGTTGATCGTGTCGGTGGTGAGGGTGAGGGCTTCTGCAGGGGTGGGTTTTTCCCGAAAAGATTGGATCTGGCCCCCTTCCCCAACTTCCACCAGGCCATAGGCGGTGATATCTTCCACGCGGGCGAGGGTGAGGGTGGCAATGGCCTTGCTCTGCACATGACATTGCATCAACGCCTGCAAATCCAGATCCGTGAGGATGTCGGCATTGAAAACCACCAAGGGATCCCCGGTGAAATAGGGCTGAGCCAGCACCAAAGCTCCTGCCGTATCCAAAGGCGTCTCTTCGGGAATGTAGCGGAGCTTCACCCCCAAAGCAGAGCCATCTCCCAGAGCAGCCTCAATTTGTTGGCCCAGATAACCCACGCTGAGCAAAATATCCGTCAAGCCGGCTCGGCGGCAGCGCCCGATCAGCCATTCCAAAAAGGGCACATCCAGGAGGGGCAACAAAGGCTTGGGTTGCAAAAAGGTAAAGGGCCGTAAACGAGTTCCTTTCCCACCCGCCAAGATCACCGCTTGCATAACCACCCTCAACCCCGTTCTCTTCCAAAGATATTGACATCCTCTCCGCCCAATTGCTAAGGGGGATCCATTGGGTCGAGCCAAATGTTTTCTGCTACCCAGAACGTCGATTCTCCGTTGCCCACAGAGGGATACGGATTGCCCCCCCCGGGCAACACAGCACGAGTCTTGATCGCAAGTCTCAGGGGATGCCTTTCTGGAGGAGATATTTCAATCTCAATTGGGATTCATAAGCTCAATCCTGAGACAGTTGATTTGCCTTTTTTAGAGCATGTTTGGAGAATTGCGACCCGCTCGCCCCAGTCGGGAATAGCCACCCAAAGCGGCAGTGTCAGGTGATACTACCTTGCAACGGGAATTGTGACAGCCTTGGATAGCTTGGATGGATTCCAATGGGTTTGCCCTTCACCTTCATCTGAGGTTTTGCCGATGTCTGTTTCTCGACGCCGATCCCTACAAGCCCTTTTCTTGACCCTGGCCGGATGCTGGGCTTTAAGTGCACACCAGGGATCCCTGCTGGCCCAAGGTAGCGATTTGTTGGCTCAAGTTCAAGAGCGGGGGGTGCTCCGGATTTCCACCGACTCCAATTACCGGCCTCAGAGCTACCTCAATCCCGACGGCACTTGGGAAGGATTTGACGTGGATGTGGCGCGCGAGATCGCCAAGCGCTTGGGGGTAAAGGCTGAGTTTTTGGATATCAACTTTGATGTCATCACCGCCGGATCTTGGAATGGCCGCTGGGATGTCAATGTCGGCTCCATGACCGTAACTGCCGAGCGCCAGAAAGCTCTGCTGTTTACCATTCCCTACTACTACACCCCCGCCAGCTTCGTGGTCCACCAAGCCTCGACCCTGACCGATATCGCCGCTTTGGAAGGAAAGCGAGTCGGGGTGGGCACCGCCACCACCTATCAAGCCTACCTGGAGGGCAACCTCACCCTGGAAGGAGAGACCATCCAAGTTCCGGCCCCGCGGGTGGACATTCGCATCTACGACACCGATAGCCTGGCTCTGCAGGATTTGGCACTGGGGGATGGCACCCGCCTGGATGCAGTCTTGACAGCTTTGCCGACGGCTGAAAACGCCATTCGGGAAGGACTGCCCCTGAAAACTCTGGGGGATCCGGTCTACTATGAAGCCTTGGCTGTGGCCTTGGATCGCTCCAGCCCTGCCCCTTCCGAGAGCTTGCAAGCCAAAATTAACGAAATTTTAGAATCCATGCACGCCGACGGCACGCTAACAGCCCTCTCGAAGCGGTATTACGGCATTGATCTGACGAAAAAAGCTGAGTGAGCAAAGACTCTATCCCACTGGAGCAGCCCATTTACCCACCGCCCCGGATTCGAAAAGGGATCCCGTTCCCGGTGGCCCAGGGGTTGTGGTTGGTTTTGTGGCTGCTGTTGTTGGTGTTCACCTTCAGCGGGGTACAGTTGGAGTTGGCCGGGATCCCCATCCGTACCTTGCGTCTCAACGGCAACTTTGTGCGCGAGTGGTGGTGGTTCATCTCGCAAGGGGTGGGCACTACTTTTCAACTGTCCTTGGTCTCCATCCTCTGTGCCACCACCTTGGCCTTTTTGTCGGCACTGGCGGGCCTCTCCCAGATTGCCCCTCTGAGCAGCCTCTCCGCTCTGTATGTCTCGTTGATGCGAGGCACACCTCTATTTCTGCAGTTTTTGTTTATCTACCAGGCTTTGCCGCAACTGGGCCTGGTGTTCGGCTCGTTTACTTCGGCGGTGCTGGCCTTGAGCCTGAACTATGGCGCCTACATGAGCGAGATCTTCCGGGCCGGGATCCAAGCCATTCCCGTCGGGCAGCGGGAAGCCGCCTATGCCCTAGGGCTTAAGCCTTGGCAAACCCTATGGTGCATTGTTCTGCCGCAAGCTTTTCGAATTGTCTTACCGGACATTGGCAACCAATTCATCGCCATGCAGAAAGACACTGCCCTGGCCAGCGCCATTGCTTTGCAGGAGTTGATGGGCCGGGCTCGACAGGCGGGTTTGCCGCGCCAACATTTTTTTGAGGCTTTGGTGGTGGCAGCGCTGTGGTACTGGCTGCTGACGTTGATCTTGTCGTTTTTCCAGGGGCGCTTGGAACGGTACTTGGCCCGCTAGAGGAGCGCAGAAATTGGGGAATGGATCACCTGGCCAGCAGAAGGGCCTGCAGAACTGATAGAGTTTTGGCACCTCTGCCTTCCCATTGCCCATGACCAAGCCCAAAGCCGGGATCCTCTACAACGACGCCAAACCCGCCGCCAAACGCAGCAGCGAAACCCTAGCCCGCTGGTTTCAGGAGCAGGGCTGGGAAGTCTGTGTGGCCCCCAACTGGGGCGGTATCCTCGGCTATGCCAAGCCCGACAGCCCCATCTGCCTGACCAGAGTAGATAGCCTGGCCCCGGCTGGATTTGATCAAACCATGAAGTTTGCGGTGGTGTTGGGGGGAGATGGCACCGTCTTGGCAGCAGCACGGCAACTGGCCCCCAAAGGGATCCCCTTGTTGGCGGTGAACACGGGCCATCTGGGCTTTCTGACGGAGACCTACCTTCCTCACCTAGAAGAGGCAGCCAGTGCCGCCATTGCCGGGGAATACACCCTGGATCGCCGCAGCATGTTGCTGGTGCAAGCCTACCGAGGGCAAGAATTGCGCTGGGAGGTCTTGAGCTTAAACGAGATGGTGTTGCACCGCGAGCCTTTGACCAGCATGTGCCACTTCGAGATCACCATCGGGGATCACTCACCTCTGGATGTGGCTGCCGACGGAGTCATCTTGGCTACTCCCACCGGCTCGACGGCCTATGCCCTCTCGGCGGGTGGGCCGGTGATCACACCGGGGGTGCCGGTTTTGCAGCTGATTCCCATCTGCCCCCATTCCATGGCGTCGCGGGCCTTAGTCTTCCCCGATTCGGAGGAGGTATGGATTAGCCCCGTTACCCCTCAGCCACTGGTTTTGGTGGTAGATGGAAATGCCGGCTGCTACATCATGCCGGAAGACCAGATTCGGGTGGTACGTGCCCCCTATTGGACAGATTTGATGCGCCTGCGCCGACCGGAATTTTTCCGGGTTATGCGAGAGAAGTTGGGGTGGGGACTGCCCCACGCTTCCAAGCCCACGTCGGTGGAGCTGCCTTGAAACAGAAGCGGATCTCAGCTTTTGCCCAGCTTCAGCATCTGATCCACCACCCCTAGGGTTTCTTCGTAGAGGTAGTCGGGACCAAGCCGCTGCAACTCGGCAGCCAGCAGGGTGTCGAGGGAGTCCTGCTCCAGGGGAGCCACCTGGCGAATCACGCACCTCTGAGCGCCCCCCATGGCTTCCATGCGCATACACCCTGTGATTTCGGAGCACAGCACGGTACAGGCGTCGGCTTCTTGGTTGCTGGAGGTGAGGCGCAGCCCGATGAGATCCCCCGGCTGGCTGATTTCCGAGGCCAAGGGCACAGCGGCCAGTTCTGCCATCACCTCGCCGCCCATTTGGGTTTGAAAGCGGATGCGGTCGATCTGGTAATCGTGCTCCTGAGCCTGAACCCGCTCTGTGGGAGTCCACCCCAGGCGACTGGCCAGCCAGCCCAGGAAGAGGAACGCCTGGCAGGGATTGCCGGCTTTGTAGTCGAGGTTCACACGATCCACAAGGTAGAGGGACTCTCGCCGGTCGGGAGGGTCGAAGGCTTGGGCGGTGAGTTCCTGCCAGGGCAGCAGCCGCCGCCAGTTGAGATCCCCACAGTGGCGCCCCTCACCCACCAAGAGGTGGATTTCTTGCAGATCTTCTTCTGGATTGACAAAGCCCCGCGAATCGACAATGACCCGATTGCTCAGGGCCACCAATTTTTGAAACAGCAAGCTGTTCAGATCCAGATCCCCCTGCCACCACAAAAAGGTGGGCAAGTTGGGGATCAGCAGCGAGGCGACCGTGCTGCAGGCCCGCACAAAGGCCGATTCGGGCGCTTTCAGGGTGATGTATTCGCAACAGACCAACGAGCTGCGCTGCTCACGGGTCACCGGACAGTAGGCGGCCACCTGGGCCTCGATGGCGTCGTCTGCAGATCCCTCCCGTTTGGCTCGCAGGTCAATGACGCGACAGGGGTTTTGGGTGGCGATGGCCTCGACGGTGGGAGAAGGTAGCAACAGCGCATCGTCCAGAGATTCGTACACCACCAGGGTAAAGGTGGCAGCGCGGGCGGCAACGCTCTCTCCTTTGGAAGACCAGATCTTGTTCAGCTCCCGCTCAATATCTTCGATGGAGACATCTTTCGGAGTCTGTAAGGGTAGGACGGCAGCAGATTGATCCATAGTCTCCTCCTGGAGTGGACTCTTGCTCGATTCTAGGCAGGCGGGCCGGCTGGCTGGGAAGGGCTTAAGGCCAGGTACAGATTGGCCAACTCAAGCCTGCGCTCCACACCCAATCCAGGAAATCAGAGGATCAAGCGGGCCGGGTCTGGATGCTCAGCTCCAGGGGGCGGGCGGGATCCCCTGTCAACAGGACTCCGCGGCCATTGGCGTGTAGGTGCCGCACAATCCAGTACAGGGTTTCTATGCGCTCCGGGCAGCCCAGTTTCTCTGCCAGTTGGGGCAAAGTCAGGGATCCCTGGTGCTCCTGCACCGTCTCTAGCAATCGCCGTTGCAGCTCCAAGACAGCGCTGGCGGCTTTCTTGCCTGCTTCCACCCCCGGTTGATGGTAAGCGTTGATCTGGATTAGGGAGGCGTAGAGGCCCACGGCTCGCTCGTAGAGGGCAATCAAGGCCCCCACCGAGCGGGCATCCACCCGTGGCAGCGTTACGGTAATGGAGTCGCGACCGTTTTCGTAGAGGGCCTGGCGGGTACCCTGCAGCAGGCCGCTCAGGTAGTCACCACTGGTCACCTGCGGCTCCACGCAGGGGGAAGGGATCCCAGGCTCCCGATCCTGAAGCACCTCGATGAAGGTGACAAAGAAGTTGTTCAAGCCATCCCGCAACTGCTGGACGTAGGCATGTTGGTCGGTGGTGCCCTTGTTGCCGTAAACGGCGATGCCCTGCTCCACACGGTTGCCGTTTAGATCGTGGGATTTGCCCAGGGATTCCATCACCAACTGTTGTAAGTAACGGCTAAACAGCAGCAGGCGATCCTTGTAGGGCAAAACCACCATGTCCTTGCGCCCTTGCCCTTGACCGACGATGTACCAGGCCATGGCCAGCAGAGCGGCGGGATTGCGCTCCAGGTGGGGCAGGCGGGTGGCCTCATCCATGGTGGCTGCCCCGGCCAGCAAAGCCCGGATATCAATGCCCTGCAACGCTGCCGGCAACAGGCCCACCGGGGACGTTTCGGAGGTGCGCCCCCCCACCCAGTCGAAGATGGGGAAGACCTCCAACCACCCCTCCTGCCGCGCCTGCTGCTCCAATTGGCTGCCGGGGCCGGTGATGGCCACCGCATGGGCAGAAAAAGGGATCCCG
>NZ_JANSIO010000017.1:0-19722 GCF_047462195.1 Synechococcus sp. R3-13
CTGTAGGGTCAGTGATGGGAGTATGTCACCAGTGAGAGTCATCCTGCTAAACGCGGCTGGCGGCCCGCTCCATCAGGCGTTGGTGGGTGGAGCGCATAGGCTCTCCTGGCTTGGGTTGCCGCTGCACGTAGGTGCCATCAGGGCGCAACTCCCAGGCTTGCCGGTTGTCCGTCAGGCAGATGTCCAAGATCGCCTTGAGCTCCCGCTGCAACGCGGGATCCTCCACAGGGGTAACCACCTCAACGCGCCGATCCAGGTTGCGGGTCATGTAGTCGGCACTGCCGATGAAGTACTCTTCCTGGCCGCCATTGTAGAAGTAGAAGATGCGGGAGTGCTCCAGGAAGCGCCCGATGATGCTGATCACGCGGATGCGATCGCTCAGGCCTGGGATCCCGGGCTTGAGGCAGCACATGCCGCGCACAATGAGGTCGATCTCCACCCCGGCTTGGCTGGCCTCGTAGAGCAGCCGGATCATTTCCGGGTCGGTGAGAGAGTTGATCTTGACGATGATACGCCCCTGGCCCCCCGCTTGGGCATGGCGCATCTCGCGGCGGATCAGGGCTTCCATGCCCTGGCGTAGGGTTCTGGGGGCCACCAAGAGCTTGCGGAATTGCCGTTGCCGTGAGTAGCCCGTCAGTAGGTTGAACAATTCCGTAACATCGTTGCAGAGGGTCTCATCGCAAGTGAACAGCCCTAGGTCGGTATAGATACGGGCGGTTTTGGGGTTGTAGTTGCCGGTACCGATGTGGACGTAGCGGCGCAGGGATCCCCCCTCTTCCCGCACCACCAAAGCCAGCTTGCAGTGGATCTTCAGCCCCGGCAGGCCGTAGGCCACGTGGACCCCGGCTTTCTCCAGCTTTTTGGCCCAGAGGATGTTGTTTTCTTCGTCGAAACGGGCTTTGAGCTCCACCAGAGCGGCCACCTGCTTGCCGTTTTCGGCGGCCTGAATGAGGGATTTCACCACCGTCGAGTCGCCGGAGGTGCGGTAGAGGGTTTGCTTAATGGTGAGCACTTGGGGGTCGTTGGCGGCCTCCTCCAAAAACCGTTCCACGCTGGCGGCAAAAGAATCGTAGGGGTGATGCACCAACAGATCCCCTTCCCGGATGACGGCAAAGATATCCACCGGCTCATCGCTGACCGAGGCAGTGCGCAGGCGGGGCGGGGTGACCGGCCCCCAAGGGGGATCCTTCAAATCGGGCCGATTCAGGCTGAGAAACGCCATCACCCCCCCCATACTCAAGAGGCCATCCACTTCGTACACCGAGTCACTGTTGAGGCGCATCTCTTCGCTGAGCCGTTGTCGGATGGCTGCCGGAGTTTGGCTGGCAATCTCCATGCGCACCACTGAGCCGAAGCGGCGCTTGCGCAGCTCTTCTTGAATGGCAGCCAGCAGATCGTCGGCCTCGTCCTCTTGGATTTCCAGATCGGCATCCCGGGTGATGCGGAAGGGGTAGTACTCCAGCACCTGCATGCCGACAAACAGCGCTTCCAGATGGTGGGCAATCACCTGATCCAGCGGCACAAAGCTCACCCCATCCCGCAGCGGCACAAAGCGGGGCAAGGTGTTGGGCACCTTCACGCGAGCAAAATGCTCCTTGCCAGTCTCTGGATCCCGCACCACCACTGCCAAGCTGAGGCTGAGGTTGGAGATGTAGGGAAAGGGATGGCCCGGATCCACTGCCAAGGGGGTGAGCACTGGAAACAAACGCCTCTCAAAGTAGTCCCGCAGCTCCTGCCGTTCCGACTCGGCCAGCTCGGAAAAATCGCGGATGTGAATGCCCTGTTCCGCCAGCTTGGGCACCAGTTCCTGCCGGAAGCAAGTGTGCAATTTGCGAATCAGGGGGCGCAGGTGGCTCGAGATCTGCTGCAACTGCTGCTGCGGTGTAAGGCCATCCGGGGTTAGCACCAACACGCCCGTTTCCAACTGACGACGGATCACCGCCACCCGCACCATGAAAAATTCGTCCAGGTTGCTCTCAAAGATGGCCAGAAACTTCAGCCGCTCCAGCAGAGGTGTGCGCTCATCCAGGGCCTCGTGCAAAACCCGGGCATTGAATTCAATCCAGCTCAGCTCCCGGTTGAAATACTGCTCCGGCAGAGCATAGCCCTCTTGGATGGGTGTAGTCCGGATCCCTGGTTGTCCGGCATCAGGGGGGCAGCCCGTCGTGTCAGGGTTGCAGGGTGGCCAGGAAGGGTCAGTTTCCTTGGGACGCGGAGTCATGACGACAGAGGGCTGGGTTATCTCAAACACGTCAACAACAGCTGGAGCCGACCCAATCCTATCCTGTGGGGTTCTGCTTAGGCGAAGGAGAAGTGCCCAAGACGGGCTTGGGCGGACGTTCAGGCAACAATCCTTGAGAGCGCGTCAGAAGAATGACCTGGAGCAGGATCCCGATCAACAAAATGCGCAAAGGGCCAGCCCGGGTGGCCCACTGGGGCGGCAAACGGTTGGTGAGCCACTCGCTGCCCGACCACACCCCCCAAATTACCAGCGCTCCCAGCAAGGCGCCGCGATTGTTGCCACTGCCCCCCGCGATCAGCATTACCCAAACGATAAAGGTGGCAAACTCCGGTTGAAAGGCTTCTGGGCTGATGAAATTGACAAAATGGGCGTAGAGGGCCCCCGCCAACCCCATCAGCATGGATCCCAGCACAAACGCCTGCAGGCGAAACTGGAGCACATCTTTGCCGGCGGCCATGGTTGCCGGTTCATCCTCGCGAATGGCCCGCAGCACCCGCCCCCAGGGGGAGCGATAGGCCCGCTCCGCAGCCCAATAGACCACCGCCAAAATGACCAGCACCAAGCCCAAGTAGAGAAGGGTATCCTGACCTGGGATCCAGCCGCGAAAGGGTCGCGGAATGCGGGTAATTCCTCGCACACCGTTGGTGAGCCAGCCCTCATTCCTCAGGATTTGGCTGATGATCTCGGCAATGCCGATGGTAGCGATGGCCAGGTAGTCGGAACGCAGCTTCAGGGTAATCAAGCCGATCAAAAAGGCAATCGCTCCGGCGACGGCCACAGCCACGGCAAAACCCACCCAAAAGGGTAGATTGAAGCCGCCCAGATGTTCGGCACTTGGGGGTGTGGTGACAATGGCGCTGGCATAGGCTCCCATGGCAAAAAAAGCTCCCACCCCGATGTTGAACATGCCGGCGTAGCCCCACTGGATATTGAGGCCCAGCACCAGCACGCCGTAGATCCCCACCAAAATCAAAAAGAAAATGCCGTAGCTCAACATCAGACATCCCCATCAGACATCCCCCCCACCTGGGGATCCCAGTAATCCCGTGGGTCGGAAGATCAGCAGCAGTACCAAAATGGCGAAGGCCACCCCGGTTTTATAGGCCGGGTTGATCACCAAGGTCGAGAATTCTTCCGCCAGGCCGATCACCACTCCTCCGGCAATGGCCCCGTAAGGGCGACCGATGCCGCCGAGAATGGCCGCTGCAAAAATGGGCAGCAATAGCCGCCAGCCCATGGTGGGGTGCAGACGGGTATCCATGCCCAGGAACACACCTGCTGCACAGGCCAAGGCTGCGCCAATGGCCCAAGTCCAGAGAACGATTCGCTCCGTATCAATGCCGGTAATCTTGGCCAGCTCAAAATTGTCGGCCATGGCCCGCATCGCTTTGCCCACCCGCGTGCGTTGTAAGAAGAGATGCAGGGCCACCACCAACAGGGCTGTTCCCACCAGGATCACTGCCCAATCGGGCTTGATGCGCAGCTCCCCAAGCCGCCACGGCAACTGGATCCCGCTGCGGTACACCTGATTGTTGGGCCCCCAGATGATCTGCACCAGGCTGCGCAGAATCAGGGCGGTGCCAAAAGAAGAAATGAGCAAGATCACTGGTGCCTCCCGGCGCAGGCGGCGATAAATGAGTTGGTCGATCCCAACTGCACAAAGTACCGTGGCCAAAGCTGCCGGGATCAGGCTCACCCCAATTGGCCAACCCAACCCAACAAATGTCAGGCCGAAGTAGGCCCCCAGGGTCATCAGATCCCCGTGGGCAAAGTTGGCAAAGCGCAAAATGCCAAACGTGAGGGATACCCCAATTGCCCCCAGAGCATAGATGCTGCCCAAGACGAGGCCGTAAATGAAAAGTTGCAACAGTTGGGTCACGCTTGCCCCCAAAAACACTTTGCCCTGATAATGCCACGGGTTTGCCGAGAGCGGGATCCCGTCCGGCACAGCGGAAGGATACGGCTGATCGCGCCAGCGGGACGGAGTCCTAAGAAAGCTAGGGTAGGGGAGAGCGCCCACAAGGAAGAAGATCCATGCAGTCCAGGTCTTTGTCCATCCTCAGCTCCCTGGCAGCTTTGGCCCTGTTGAGCCTTGCCTGCGGAGCGCTGGAGCCATCCCCAGACAGGGATCCCACACCTGCGGATCCCATTCCCACTCCCCAGTTAATCTACGAAGACATCACCCTCACCCAGGCCAGACCGGATGGTGCCATTCTCTGGCGCTTACAGGCTCGCCTGGCCGAATATGAGTCCCCCTCCGAAGGCAGCGCCACTCCTGTGCAGTTGGGATCCGCCCATTTGCAGGCCGTTGAGGGGGAATTCTTCGACGAAGACAACCGCGCCATCCGCACCCGCGCCGAGCAAGGCTCTGCCTACCCCGGCGAACGACGTCTGGAATTGACGGGTCAAGTCAAGGTGGAATCAGAGCGGGATAATCTGCGTCTGCAGGCCCAGCGGGTGGAATGGCTGCCGGAACAGCGCCGCCTCCAAGCCGAGGGCCAGGTGAAAGTGGAGCTGTTGGAGGGCCAGGGATCCCTGCAGGGGGAGCGGCTGCTCGTCGACTTTGGCCAAGCCCAGATGCAGCTGGAGAACTGGGATCCCACTCAGCCGGTGCGGGCAGAGTACCGGGATCCGGATCTGGAGCTGGCTGCCAGCCGTTTTCTGTGGCAATTTGGCGTCGGGGAAGTGCAGGCAGTAGGGTCTGTAGAGGTTTACGCTCCCTTACAAGCTTTGCGCCTCAGGGGCGAGCAGTTGCGGGCTCCCCTGCCTCTAACCGAGTTGCGCATATTGGGCAACGGGCAAGCCAAAGCCGAGCAAACCGGTCAAGAGCTGCAGGCCCAGGAGATCCGCTGGCGCATCGGCTCCACCCAGCTGCAGGCCCAGGGCAACGTGCGCTACCGCCAGCCCGGCCAGGCTTTGACTGTCAGAGGCAACCAAGGGATCCTGGATTGGCAGGCCAACACTGCTCGGATCCAAGGCAACAGCCAAACCCAGCTCACTTTGCCCTGAGGAGGCGGTGGGGGAAGCAGAAAGCTGGCCGAGAGCATGGCAGGATAGGGATACTTTAAGAAACGTATCAGGTGGGTTGTGGTGAGTTTTAAGGACTCCGTCTCGCTGACGCAAACAGGATGTTTCCCCGCAAGGGCCGGCGCTGCTGCCGTAGAACGCCCCAACATCCTGCTGATCGTGCTGGATACCCAGCGGGCAGATCGTCTCTCCTGCTACTGGTCGGAAGCGGAGCGTGCCCGCCAACTGCCCACCAGCCCCAACCTGGATCGGCTGGCCGCCGAATCCACCCTCTTCGAGCGGGCCATTGCCCCCGCCCAATGGACCATCCCCTCCCACGCTTCCCTGTTTACGGGGGAATACCCCAGCACCCACCAGACTGTCCAAGCAGATCTGGAGCTGAGCCCCGCCCTGCCCACCCTGGCAGAGCTGTTGCAGCTGAGCGGCTATACCACTGTGGGCTTTTGCAACAACCCTCTGGTGGGGATCCTGAAAAACGGCCTGCGGCGCGGCTTCGAAACCTTTTACAACTACGGCGGCGCTCTGCCCACCCGCCCCCCCGAGGGCAACCCCTTGCCTGCCCCCCTAAACCGCTGGCTGGCCGCCTACACCCAATTTTGGCGGCGGCTCTCCTATCCGGTGCAAAACGCCTTTGCCCGCTCCGACACCCTCTTCCAGCTGGCGCTGCACCCCTGGTTTGCCTCCCTCTGGACCCGCCTGCTCAACTTCAAAGGCAACACCGCCGCCTCGATTGCCGACCTCAACCGCTACCTGCACCAGATGGCCCGCCGCCGGTCGGATCCCGGAGCACGGCCCTTCTTTTGCTTTGTCAACCTGATGGAGCCCCATCTGCCCTACTGGCCGCCGGAGCCCTTTGTGCAGAAATACGCCCCCTATTTCAAAAGCAACCGCGAGGCCCGCGACTTTTTGCGCCAATACAACGCCCAGCCCTACCGCTGGATGGCGCCCCTGCCGCAGCCCCTTTCTCCACTGCAAGCGCAGGTGCTGCGGGATGTCTACGATGCTGAGGTGGCCTACCAAGATCACCTACTGGGATCCGTCTTCGACACCCTGCGCCACACCGGCCTGGAGCAGAACACGCTGGTGGCCATCGTCGCCGATCACGGCGAAGGCCTGGGAGAACACGACTTCGTCGGCCACGCCTTTGTGGTCTACGAAGAGCTGATCCGCGTGCCCCTCATCCTGCGCTATCCCGGCCACTTCCCGGCAGGAAAACGCATTGCTACCCCCGTTTCCACCCGCCGCCTCTTCCATACCCTCCTGGAAGCTGCCGGCTTTAGCCCCAACCTTTCCCCCAACGGTGCCCCCTGTGTCAGCCTCAAGCTCCGCCGCGAGGTCGCCCGCCTCAGCTTGGCCCGCACCTTGGCAGGGGAAGATCCCGAGCAGGGAACAGTGCTCAGCGAAGCCTTCCCGCCCCACCTCCTCATTCGGGCTATGGAAAGCCGTAACGACAGCCTGCTGCGGGCGCGTGCCTGTTACGACATCCGCCGTGCCCTCTATGAGGGGATGACCAAGCTCATCCAAACGGGGGATCGTCCCAGCCTCTACAACTTGGAGCAGGATCCGGCGGAGCTGCGGGATCTGCTCTGGGTCGGCAACGGGGATCCTGTCTCCTCTCTCCCTGATGCTGATCCGCAACGCTGTCACGACGGGTCGGCGGGGGAAGCCGGCTGGGGATCCCTTTCCCCCCAGGCTTGGCTGGCTCGCCTGCAGCAGGGGCTGAGAACGTGGGTGAGCTGGGCAGAATCCCGACAGCCCAGCACGGCTCCTCGCAAGGTGAATGTGGAAAGCGATGCCGACTTGGTGCGGCAGATGCAAGAGCTGGGCTACTTGGAGTAGGCAGGGATCCCGCTATTCCAGCCCTCCTTCCTCCTCCCTGTGATCCCGCACATAGCCGTTTAGATCGTAGTCATCCATGTCATCCATCTCCTCCGGATCCGCCGTTGGCCAATCCTCATTTTGCCCGCCGATAATCACGCGGCTGAGGCCGATGTATTCCAGGCTGAGGGTGCGCAGGGCGTTGATCAACACATCCAGCGCCATCGCATCGGCGGTGCCCAGATCAAACCAGCAGCGGGCCCAGTTGTCCTTCTCTTCCAGGGATCCCATGTTGTGCATTAGGGAAGGCAAGGGCTCCGATTCGTTGGGATACTCCAGATAGCTCAGATCCACCTCGGCCTCTTGGGCCACCAGACGCTCGGCGTTAAATCCTCCCAGCTTGCCCAACACGTACCACGACTCCAGCACCTCGTTGAGGTACTCCAGCTCAGCTTCGACCGGCGGCTCCGCAAACTCAAACCAGATCCACAGATTTCCCGGATCGCACTCGCGAAACTCCACTTGCATGGACAGTTCCTCTGCTGCGGCCTAGCCTTTGATCATAGTCCGGCTCTGCTCGCCCGTTGGTCTGGGAATCCGTCCGTCAACACATCTTGCGGGCAGGGTGACTGCACAGAGCCGTGGGATCCCTCCTGCCGAGGCCATCGGCGGTTAGGACGGACATGGCGCAGGCGGTTGCCGGGAAGTCCGTGGCAGCCAGACGGCCCCAAAGCATCCTATACTGTTGCGGCTGTCCTAATCACGCTGTCCGAATCACGAGGAACCTGCCGCTTATGTCTGAGCTTCTCCCTTTGCCTTCCCTCCAAGACCGGGTGGCTGTGGTCACCGGAGCCAGCCGGGGCATTGGCCGGGCGATTGCCCTGCACCTGGGGGCCATTGGAGCAAAAGTGGCGATCAACTACGCCCGCTCCGCTGCCGAAGCCGAGTCCCTGGTGGAGGAGATCGCGGCCCTGGGGGGAGAAGGGATCCCTGTGGCCGCCGATGTGTCTTGCCCAGAGGCGGTGGAGAGCCTGTTTGCCCAGGTGATGGAGCGGTGGGGTCGGGTGGATGTGCTGGTGAACAATGCCGGCATGGCCCGCGACACCCTGCTGCTGCGCATGAAGCCAGAAGATTGGCAGGCGGTGCTGGATCTCAACCTGACGGGGGTCTTTCTCTGCCTGAAGGCAGCCGCCAAGATCATGGTGAAGCAGCGCCAGGGGCGCATCATCAACATCACCTCGGTGGTGGGCTTGGTGGGCAATGCCGGCCAGGCCAGCTACAGCGCCGCCAAAGCAGGGGTGGTGGGCCTCACCAAGACAGCAGCTCGCGAGCTGGCCAGCCGCAACATCACCGTCAACGCCGTGGCACCGGGGTTCATCACCACCCAAATGACCGAAAAACTGGATCCTGGCCCGATTTTGGCGCAGATCCCCCTGGGGCGACTGGGATCCCCGGCAGAAGTGGCGGGGCTGGTGCGTTTTTTGGCGGCAGATCCGGCGGCGGCCTACATCACGGGACAGGTTTTTGCCATCGATGGTGGCATGGTGATGAGCTAGGCACTCTACCACGCCAGGGCTAGGCCATCGGCACGGGGTTCGGAAGCCGCAATGAAGTGATCCCCATCCCGCAAGAGGATCTGTCCCCGGCCAAAAAGACCGCAATCCTCTTCTGCGTCCACCACCTGCACTGCATGGCCGCGGGCGGAGAGTTCGCGCACCACCTGGGGCGGCACCGTGCTCTCCAGCGCCACCTGCGGGATCCCCCGATCCCACAGCACTCGCCAGCGGGGCGCATCCAGAGCCGCCTGGGGGTTCAGGCCGTAATCCACCAAATTCACCACCACCTGCACATGGCCTTGGGGCTGCATCGTCCCTCCCATCACACCAAAAGGGCCGAGGGGGATCCCTTCTCTGGATAGAAAAGCGGGGATGATCGTGTGGTAGGGGCGCTTGCGGGGGCCCACCTGGTTGGGATGGCCGGGCTCCAGGGTGAAACCCGTGCCGCGGTTGTGGAGAGCAATGCCCGTGCCCGGAACCAGCAGACCACTGCCGAAGCCATCGAAATTCGACTGAATCAAAGACACCATCAACTCCCTATCGGCTGCAGCCAGGTAAACCGTTCCCCCCTCCGGCAGCCCTGGCTGGGCCAGGGGGATCGCCTCCCTCCCGATCAACTGCCGCCGCCGCTGTGCATAAGCCTTATCCAGCATCTGGGCAGGACTGACCCGCACATACTCCGGATCCGCCACCTGTCGGCTCACATCGGCAAAGGCCAGCTTCATTGCCTCAATCTGCAGGTGATAGCGCTCGCCGGCATCGTAGGAGATCCGACCCAGCTCAAAACCCTCCAAAAGGTTGAGCGCCATCAAAGCGGCAATGCCCTGCCCGTTGGGGGGGATCTCCCAGACGGTGTAGCCGCGGTAATCTGTATGGATGGGTTCCACCCAATCGGCCTGGTGCTGGGCCAAGTCGGCGGGGGACAGGAAGCCGCCCGTGGCCTCCGAGAAAGCCAGCAACTTCTCGGCCAGCTCCCCCCGGTAAAAACTCTCCCCACCGCTACGGGCAATCTCTTCTAGGGTTTGAGCATGCAGGGGGCTGCTCCAGCGCTCTCCAGCCCGTGGGGCACGCCCTTGGGGAAAGAAAACGGCCTTGAAGGCCTCGTGGCGCGGATCCGGCAGGGGCAAATAGATGGCCTCCGCCGCCTGCCACAGTTGGGCCACCCGGGGAGAGACCGGAAATCCCTCTTGCGCCAGACGAAGGGCAGGCACAAACAGACGCTCGAACGGCAGCTTTCCCCAGCGCCGGTGCAAGGTCTGCCAAGCGGAAACTGCCCCCGGCACCGTCACCGCTAACCAATCGTAGGGGGGGATCCGCCCATGGTCCCGGTACCGCTCCGGCGTCAGGGCGGCTGGGCTGCGACCGGAAGCATTCAACCCATACAGCCGACCCTTCTCTCCCCCCTCCCACACCAGGGCGAAGGCATCACCCCCAATGCCGTTCGAGGTTGGCTCTACCACCGTCAGAGCCACCGCTATCGCCACCGCTGCATCCACAGCATTGCCGCCCGCCCAGAACATCTCCATGCCCGCCATTGCCGCCAAAGGTTGGCTGGTGGCCACGGATCCCTGTCTGCCCATCACCACCCGTCGCCGCGAAGCAAACGGATAGCGATCCAGGGCCTGCCGCAAAAAAGTGGGTGCTGGAGTGGGTGCTGGCATATCGCTACGCGACGCTCTCGCGAATGGGCTGGGCTCCCTACACAGGCAGGTTATCGCTACGCGACGCTCTCGCGAACAGGAGTGCGGCCAACTCCGCAAAGCTGTCCACCACCACATCTGCCCCGGCGTGGCGCAGTTCCTCGGCGGTGAAAGCCGTGGTGAGGCCCACCGCAAAACAGCCAGCCCCCTTAGCGGCGCGGATCCCATGGGTAGAATCTTCAATCACCCAACACAACGCCGGATCCAACCCCACAGCGGCAGCCGTTTTCAGGTAAGGCTCTGGGTCGGGCTTGGCCCGCTGAATGTCTTCGGCGGTAATCACCGCGTCAAACCAGCGGTGCAGGTCGAAGCGCTGGAAAATCTGCGCTTGATCCCGGCGGATGGCCGAAGTGGTGACGGCCAGGGCAGAAAAGCGCCGGCGGCTGGCCGCCAAAAACTCCAGCACCCCCGGCACCAGTGGTACCTCTGCCAGCAGCTCGCCAAAAGCCTTGGCCTTTTCCTCGATCAAGCGCTGCACCAGCAGGGGCCGTTCTGCAGGTGGGGTGTCCGTCTGGTGTTGGACAAGGTACTCGAACATGTCGCGGTCGGTGCGCCCCTTGAACTGCAGGGAGATGGGGGCCAAATCCAGGGATAGGTGGCAGCGTTGCAGGGCAATGGCCCCGGCGCGGGCATGGATTGGTTCCGAATCCACAATCACCCCGTCCATATCGAAGAGCAGGCCGGCAGTCACGTCAGCCTTCCCCTGTTGTAGGCACAGCACTTTGGATTGCATAGACATTATCGCTACGCGACGCTTTCGCGAATGGGCAAGCACGGGACAGGGATCCCCTTTAACAACCATACTGCCCCGTCTCCATCCCCCACCCGCAGAAGCGGCTGGTGATCTGCCAAATGGGATCCAACACATCCGTCAGGGCGTGGTCACTCTCCACCGCCACCAGTTGGGCCCAGGGGCGACGGGCCACATAGTCTCGACTGGCTTGAATGGGGATGGTGTCGTCTTGGATCCCGTGCACAATTAGGGTGGGCACAGGCCGTCGTAACCCCCCATCCGGGTAGCGCTGGGCATCGGCAACAAAGCCGTACTCCAAAGGGAGAGGGCGGCCTTCTCCGTAGTGAAACACCATGAGTTGTCCGGTTCGCTGCCAAGTCTCCACCGCCTCTGCCCCCAGCCGCGGCAGCCAATGGCCTAAAAAGCCAAAAGCCGGCGCCAAGAGCACCAAGCGCTGCACGCAAGGTTGTCGTTCGGCAACCCAAGCAGCCACCAGGCCCCCCAAGCTAGAGCCGATGAGGGTGACAGGGGGGTAGTTCATCTCGGCAAGCTGGCTGGAAACCTGCTGGATCTGGCGGGTCAAGGTGAGCTGGGCAAAATTGTCCTGGTTCAGATCAGGCACCTGAACAGGGATCCCCACCTGCTGCAGCCGCTGCCGAAAAAAAGTCGCCTTGGCCGACTGCGGCCCAGAGCCGAATCCATGCAGGTAAATCGCCAACACGGAAAGGGATCCCTATGGCCCTGTGGCTGCCGAGAGCCAGCCCGCCCCCAACACCACGCTGATGGAGAGGAAAAGGGTCGCTACCGTCCAGGTGATGCGGTTGAGGTTTTGCTCAGCACTCTTGGAGCTGGAGAACAGCTGGGCCTGCCCGCCAATGCCCGCCAACCCATCCCCCTTAGGGCTGTGCAGCAGCACCAAGATCACCAGCAAGATGGCCGAAGCCGACCAGAGAAACTCGAAAAACGCTTCCATCGCAGCGGATCCCTGTAGGGCAAGTTGCTAAGGCCATTATCGCTTGGAACCGCATCTTAGCGCACCCTGCCTCGGCATCGCTCCCATTTCAAACTCAACTCGTTCAAACTCAACTCGGCAGGCCCAGACCCATCTACTTGCTTCTCAGGTGGAACGGGTGCTGCTCCTTCTGGGGGTGTTGCTTTGCCTCAAAAAACGACCCCAAACGGGGCCGCTCGGTCTTTTCCGAATCTCTATGGAGATCTCCAGAGGATCCCCACCTCACCTACAAGGGCAAACAGTATTCACCTCAGTAGCTTACACCCCGGTAGGTCAGGGGCTGATGAGGGTGAGGCATCGCTTTCTTGCTGGTGTGGTGCACACAGAAGGTTTGACCGCGATACTGAGCTTGCAACTCCTCATCACTGAGCTGAGTATGCGCGGGAACGTAGTCAAAGGTGTTGCCACGGAAAGAGAGTTTCATAAGTCGCCTCCATCAACGAAGGGTTGAGTTTGTTGTTGTTGAACCGTAAGCCACGGAGAGAGTGGCGCGATTCAGTTGAGGCGCGTTCCTTCGGGAAGACCCCTACTTCCGTCTCTGCACAGCTCCCAACCAACGGTGAGCCAACTGCAGAGATGAACGATTTATCCTATGTCTGTATCATAACTTACGGTTTTGCAGGTTTTTTGAGGGATTTATAGAAATTTAATCCGGCCATACCCGCAAAAGGGATCCCTTGCCGTCGGCTCTTCCGCGGCTTCTCGGGCCTGACTGGGCAATCACCTATGCACTTTTCGGAATAGATTGCCGCAACCGGTTCCGGGCCCAGGGCACCAATCCCGTATTCGGCCAGTCTCCGCAAAATTCTGATTTCTTCTATTTCACCGCCTGCGCAAGTGCCTGCAGCCCTGCTCGCAGACGTTCCTCGATGTCGGCCTCTAGCTGTAGTGTTCCGGCAGCGTCCAACTGAATTTGAGAACTCAGGATATAAACCCCTCTCAGGATGTGGGTTGCCCCCATCACCGCCAGCACAGGTTTCATCGCAAAGTCGATGGACAGCAGATGGGCCAGGGTTCCCCCGGTGGCAATGGGGAGAATCACTTTACCGGTAAAGGCGTCTTGATCCAGCAAATCCAGCAGTGCCTTCAACACACCTGGATAGGAGGCTTTGTAAACGGGAGCAGAGATGACGATCCCGGTAGCTTGGGCCACCTTTTGCTGAATTGCCTTGAGTTGAGGGCTATCGAACTTGGCCAGTGCCAGATCCTCTGGGGGCAAATCCCGCACCGAAACAAACTGAGTGGTCAATCCCAGATCGGACAGGATCCCGGCAGCGTGATGTAAAACGGCTTCTGAGCGAGAAGGAGTGCTGGGACTACCGGAGAGCAGGAGGATGCTGGACATAGGCCGCAGACAGAATACTGCCTCAGTTGTACCAGGGATCCCACGTGAAAGATGATTAACCCACTCTCGCCCTGCCCCAGCATGCACGATAGCTTTGTCTCTCGACGTCATTCCCTGCTGGTCAAATTGCGGGCAAAATATGCCCCCCCCAACTCCCCACCTACTCAAGGGGTCGGGAACGTGATAGGTTAGATTCAGCAAGGGTTTCAGCTTGCTAAACTTGAGATTGATTTACGCGGGCGTAGTTCAGTGGTAGAACGCTAGCTTCCCAAGCTGGATGTCGTGAGTTCGAGTCTCATCGCCCGCTTTCCCCAACCAACCGGCAAAACCCGCTTTCCGCAAGCATTCCCGGGCTTGGCCTAGTCCGGGAAATCAATGAGCTCAAGGTAAAAAGGGGTAGTTCGGGGTCAGTAAGATCTCCTTGGCCAGTGCCCAGTTAGGCAATGAAGCATGCAACTTTACGAGTACGACTTCTATGCCTGGACGCAAAAGCAAGCCGCACTGCTGAAATCGGGGCAGTGGGATCAACTGGATATCGCCAACTTGGTGGAGGAAATCGAGGCTTTGGGCAGGCAAGAACGCCGGGAATTGCTGCACCGGCTGGGGATCCTGGTAGGGCATTTGCTGAAGTGGCAATTGCAACCCCACCTGCGAGGCAAAAGTTGGCGGGCAACGATTACTGAACAACGCCGCCAGATCCAGCGATTGCTCAAAGACAGTCCCAGCCTCAAGCCCGATCTTTCGGCAGCCCTGCAAGAGGCTCACCAGGACGGGATCCTGTTGGTGGTGAGAGAAACACCATTGTCTGAAGCAGATCTGCCTGCCCAGTGTCCCTACACATTTGAGCAGGTGATGGATCCCGACTTTTATCCTGGCAAGGAAGATCCCCAGTGATCTGCTCAGCCCCCGGAACCAGAACCAGGGAGGGAGGGATCCCGACCCCGGTGGGTCTCCATCTGGCTGTCCACTACCCGTCGCAGCACTCCGTTGACGAAAGCGGCGGCCTCAGGATCCCCGTATTTTTTGGCCAATTCTACAGCTTCGTTGATGGCAACCTTCACGGGGCTGCTGGCCAGTATTTCCATCTCCACCACCGCCAGGCGCAGGATATCTCGTTCGATCCGACCAACCCGCTGCAATTGCCAACCCACCAAAGCCTTTTGCAAACGAGCATCAATCGCCTCCTTGTGGGTTCGCAGGGCAGTTAACAGTTGCAAAGCGTAGGCGCGCACTTCTTGGGATTGGGCAATGTACAACAGTTCCGGCATGGACAGGGCAACGCCCACCCGGTTGACTGCTCTTTGGGACAACTGGACAACCTCATCCAAGATGTGGCGGACGCTGTGCAGCCGCTGTTCCAGGTGTTCTAAGGCTTGGCCGGCGTTGCCGAGGGCCACTTGCACCTGCTGGATTAGCTCCAGCAATTCCCCCCGTAAGGCATTGGGGTCAGGAACGTCCGCCTCCTTCAGAGTGATTTCCAGGCGCTGCAGGTGTCGTTGGGCCTGCTGAAGGCGGAGGGTGACGGAGCGGGATCCACCCTCTTCCTTGGGATCCGAATCGGCCAACAATAGAGGATCGCTCTCGTGCAACAAACGGTCGCTGCGCTGGATTTCCGCCGCCGCTGTGGAGAGGGTTTCATGGGTCTCTTCACTCAGGGCGCGGATGGCTGCCAGCAGCAAGTCCTCCAGTTGTTTTTCGCTCAGTTTGGCCGCCGTGGCTGGCAGTTGATTGACCCCCAGCAGGGCCAGTTCGCGGGCAATACGCCGAGGTTGCATTGCAGAATATCCATAGCTTCTGAAAGACTGCCCCATTGCCGCAAGGCGGCGCGCAAGCGCTATCGGGCTTAGCCATGCTAGCAGGTTGCCAATCCATGAAGAACGAGAGACTCACCCGGTCAACCGGCCCTAAAACTGCGACTTAACACCCGAAACACCAAAGATGAACTCTGCTCTGTGCCAAAGCGAGATTGGCTGGATACCGAGAGGGTGAGCCGTCGTTTGCTGCGGGTGATGCCCACATACAGCAGCCGCAGCCGCTCCGCTGCCAAGTCCAAAAAGGCTTGCTTGGTGGCCGAGTCGGCCTGCAGATCCCAGCCGCCTTTGGGGCTGAGCTGTCGCAACTGAGCCAGGGCCTCTGCCTGCATATCCACTTCATCCAAAAACCTCAGCCCCAGGGGCCGCTCCCCGTACTGGGTGGGAAACTCGTAGGCCGACACCTGGGGGATGAACACCTGATCCCATTCCAGCCCCTTGGCCCGATGCAGAGTCGTGACAGTGATGCTGCCCGGCTCGGGGTCGAAGGCGAAGATCTCCGAAGGCAAGTTGTTGAGGCGGTGATCCAGAATCACCTGAAATTCTTGGGCGATCTCCTGCCAATCGGTTTCGGGCAGGGATCCCAGCACCTGCTCCAGTTGATCGATCACGTAGCGACCCACAAACAGCTCTTCCGGCTTGCGGTAGAGGCTTTGAACGATCACATTCAGCACCTCTGGCCAAGGGGATCGCCCGGCCCGGAGCCAACCGGCAAGGGTGCGCAGCAGCCTGCCCAAGTTCTGCCAAGGCGGGCCATCGGGCAGAGCGGGAGCCTCACCAAAGTTGGGGAACAGCAGCCGCTCCGGCAGAGAGGCGCGGATCCAGCTCAACATCGGTCCCAGTTCAGCACGTGGGATCCCCGCCCAATCCGCCAAGCAATCCACAGCAGCAGCCAAGCGAGGGGGGGCAGTGGGACGGGCAAACCAGTCGATGATTCCCTTGAGCTGCAACAACACCCGCCGCTGACTGGGACTGCCCCGCAACAGATCGATCACCCGCTCCGCTCCCATTTCCTGGAGATAGCTGAGGGCTTTGCCCCCCAGCTCGTTAGTGGTGACCAGAATGGCCACCGTTTGGCCGGGAAAAGCTTGGGCGGCTGCAATGGCCTGCCGCGCTACCTGTTGCAGCTCCTCCTCCGGGGATCCGACAACCCGCAGAAAGTCCACACCACCCTCGCTGGCCGGGGGGTTTTGGCCACCGGAGGTGGCCAGTTGAATGGGCTGGGGGGCCAGAGCGGTGCGCAAAGCCGGGATGGGGTGCTGCTGATTCACCCACTCCACCAGGCGGTTGGCCAAAGCGATGATCTGGGGGGCGCTGCGGCTGGATTCATCCAAGAGCACCACCTGAGGACTGGCCTGGCAAAAGGCGCGAAACAGCCGCGGCTCGGCGCTGGTAAAGGTGCCCATGATGCTCTGGTTGGGATCCCCCACCCGCACCAGGTTGCCGGTGCGTTGGCTGAGCAGCCGCAGCAGCTCTTCCTGCAGGGGGGAACTGTCTTGGGCCTCATCCTCGAACAGGTAGTCGTACCAGTTCTGCACCTGCTCCCGCAGCTCCGGACTGCCCTCGATCAAATCCACTGCTTGCCAGCCCAGGTCGTCGTAGTCTAACTTGCCCAGGCGACGCAATTCCGCTTGATAACCGGCGTAGATGGGAGCAGCCCAGCCCAGATAGCCCTCGCTGGGGATCACTTCTGGCCCCAGGCGCAGATTCTTGACCCTGCTGATGACCACCTGCACCATCTGCTGGAAACTGCGCCGGAACTGGGCTCGGTTTTGGGCGATCTTTTGCGGGTTGTTGTCGCCGGGGATCAGCGGCTCCCAGAGCTGAGTATGGCGGACGAGCCAAGCGCGGCACAGGCGGCTGAGCAACCGCTCCTGTTCGTATCCCTCCAAAATAGACAGCTCCTCCCAACGGCTGGGGGCCTCCCGCAACACCCGCAACGACAAAGAATGCAGGGTAAAGGCCTGGGTAAAGCGATCCGGATACCCCGCCCGTTGCAAACGTTGATTGATGCGGCTGATCAAGTTGCCCCGCGCCGAACGCATGTAGGTGAACACCCCGATGCGCTCCGGTGGGATCCCCCGATTGAGAATTAAATCGGCGATCAACAGCTCCAGAATAAAGGTCTTGCCGCTCCCCGGAACGGCGGCGATCCCCAGCGGCCCCGATTGGTAGGCCAACGCCTGTTGCTGCGCCGGACGCAGGGTGACCTCAGGAAAGGGAGAAGAAGCCAGACCCAGCATAGGATCCCTGCCTAGCTGAGGATGAAGGTCTCGATGGCCGCCGCCACCCCGTCTTCTGTTACAGAAGGGGCGATCCAGTCGGCATGGGGCAACAGAGCTGGCGAGGCATTTCCCATCGCCACCCCGATCCCGGCGTATTGAATCATCTCAATGTCGTTGTCGCCATCGCCAATGGCCATCACCTGCTCCGCCGACAACCCCAGCATTTCCTCCGCCAAAAAACGAACGGCATTGCCCTTGTTCACCGCCGGATGGGTAGCCTCGAGAAAAATTGGCTCCGAACGGGTGAGATAGAGCTGCTCAGGGGAATACCGCCGCCGCAGGGATCCCTGCAATTCCTGAAGGAACTCGGTATCCTCAGAAACAGCCAGGATCTTGGTGGGGCTTCGTCCGTATTGGGCGGAAGAGAACATCTGGAACGGCACCTGAGAGCGCTCAGCATAGGCCTGACTGAGAGGGCTCAGCTCCCGTAAGTAGAGCTGGTCATCGATGTAGAGGTGAACCCCCACCGGCTGATCCTGCAACGCTTGCAACAACTCCTCGGCCAGCGGCCAGTCCAGGCTCCAGTGCTTTAGGGTCTTTTGGCTATCGGGATCCCGAATTAAAGCCCCCTGGTAGCTGCATAGGGGCATATCGGCCCCAATCGCGTAGTGGAACCGCTCGGCAGAACGATGCATGCGACCCGTAGCAATGGCTACTCGCACCCCTGCTGCTTTGGCCTTCTGAATGGCTTCCCGAACCGGCTCCGAAACCTGGTTGGAAGGCCCGGCAATCGTGCCATCGATATCCACCACCAACAGCCGAATCTGGGCACGGGGTGGAGAATATGCCCGCTCCTTTCCCTCCGCTTGGACGTTCACTTGAGTTTGCATTGCCCCTCCTCCTGGCAACCTCCCAGACCGTAGCATGGCTCTGCCTCGATTGGTTGACGGTCATTGGCCGGCTCAGTACACAAAGAATCAACACAGAAGAATTGAACAAGTGAGATGGCCGGGTGAGGGATCGGTTCCTGCCCCTATTCCCACCCACGAGAAAGCATAGAATTAAGGGAGACTAGCCCCGTGATGGATGAAAACATCGTGAACATGCTGAAACACATCGGTCGCGTCTGCCGGCCCTTGCTGGCCATCGCCCTGGCCTTGATCTTGGCCTTGGCTCCCCTAGGCGCTGTTTGGGCACGCAGTGGCGGTCGCATTGGCGGCGGATCTTTCCGGTCTCCGACGTTCTCTGCCCCCCGCTCGATTGGCCCGCACTACTCAGCTCCCGTGTACCCCAGCTATGGGGGCGGCTTCGGTTTTCCGCTGCTGGTGCCCTTTTTCTGGGGAGGGGGTGGCGGCCTGCTCACACTGCTGCTCTTGATTGGGGCAGGTAGCTTTTTGGTGCAGACACTGCGCTCAGCAGCCAGCTCTGAAGAGGGGGACGATAGCATTGGGGTTCGTGATCCGCAGGTAACCGTTGCGCAGGTGAAAGTGGGCCTGCTGGCCAGCGCCCGACAACTGCAAAAAGACATGAACGCCCTGGCTCTGGAAGCGGATACTCAGTCGCCGGAAGGGCTGAGCCAACTGTTGCAAGAGGTCACTCTTGGCTTGATGCGCTACAGCGACTACTGGGCCTATGGCCATGCCCAAGCCGACAGGCTGCCCTTGTCTCGCGCCGAATCCCTGTTCTACCAAGCCTCCTTGCAAGAGCGCAGCAAGTTCAGCATCGAAAGCCTCAGCAACCGCAACAACCAAATCCAACAGGTTTCCCAAGCGGCGCTGCAGCGGTCTGCTGCCGGGATCCCGGATATCGGCGAGTATCTGGTGGTCACTCTGCTGGTTGCGTATCGTGGTAACTTGGGTACACTACCTGTAGTTAACTCCATGGCGGATCTGCGGCAGTGCCTGTTGCAGCTGGCTTCGATTCCGGCAGATCGGATTGTGGCCATCGAAGTGCTGTGGACGCCGCAGTTGGAGGGAGACACCCTGTCGGCAGAGGCGCTGTTGACCGAGTACCCGGAAATGCGGCTCCTTTGAGAGCCTTTGGGCGATAGACGGCAACTGTTGGCTGAGTGTCTCAACTCCTCGGGATCCCCGCCGCTCAGGCTAGGGAGGTTGTATGTCCGGGTTAGATGCTTCAGCGGGCAGAGGCCGTCGTTCCCCTTGGGCATGGTCTGGCCAAGTCAAGCAGGCAGATTCTCTGTTGGATGAGCTGTTCGAAGATTTGGAGAACAGCTTGGAAGAGGGGCTGTCAGAA
>NZ_JANSIO010000018.1:0-24547 GCF_047462195.1 Synechococcus sp. R3-13
CGCAGAACCAGGAACCAGAATCTCCTGCCTTTAGGCAGGGGAGCATGTCAAGTTGGATGGCTGAGAACCTCAGGATGGCACACACTGGCGAGAAGAACCCAAGAATTGCAAACTCTCCTTGAGTTCAGTTTAAGTTTGTGGCGTTCCTCCCGATGGCTCTGGCTGCTGGTGGCGGGCCTGGGCCCGTTGCAGGGCTTCTCGCACCACAGCAAAGCCCGTTCCCCCGGCGCTGAGCCGCGTGGCCACCACCTGGCGGGGCTCAATGGCCGTCAAAATGTCCGCCTCAAAGGCCGGGTGGAAGGTTTTCCAGCGCTCCAAGGGCAGATCCCGCAGCAGGATCCCCTCTGCCAAACAAATGCGCACAATCTGCCCCACCAAATCATGGGCTGTGCGAAAGGGGATCCCTTTGCGCACCAGGTAGTCGGCCACATCGGTGGCGTTGGAGAAATCTTCCTGCACAGCAGCGGCCATGCGCTCAGGTTGAAATTGGATCCCTTCCCGCAGCAGAAGGGTCATCGCCTCTAGGCAGGCTTTCAGGGTATCGACCGTGTCGAATAGCCCCTCTTTGTCTTCTTGGAGGTCTTTGTTGTAGGCCAGCGGCAGCCCCTTCAAGGTGACCAACAAAGCCTGGAGATGGCCAAACACCCGCCCCGCCTTGCCGCGCACCAGCTCCGGCACATCGGGATTTTTCTTCTGGGGCATGAGGCTGGAGCCGGTGGCACAGGCATCGGTGAGGGTGACAAAGCCGAACTCCTGGGAAGCCCAGAGGATCACCTCTTCCGAGAGGCGGCTGAGATGCACCAAAATCAAGCTGGCGGCAGCGTGGAACTCCACCAGGTAGTCCCGGTCGCTGACGGCATCCAAGCTGTTGGCGCTGATCCGCTCAAATCCCAGCAGATGGGCGGTGAGCTGCCGATCAATGGGCAGGGAAGTGCCGGCCAAAGCCCCGGATCCGAGGGGGCAGACATTCACCTCTTCCCGCACCCGCCCCAGCCGTTGCCAGTCTCGCCAGAACATTTCTTCATAGGCCAAGAGGTGGTGGGCCAAGCTAATCGGCTGAGCCCGTTGCAGATGGGTGTAGCCGGGCAGGATCGTCTCCAGATGCCGCTCGGCCAAGTCCAACAAAACTCCGCGCAGCTCCCAGAGGGCTTGACGAAGGTGATCGATTTGATCCCGCAGATAGAGGCGCAGATCGGTGGCCACTTGGTCGTTGCGGGAGCGCCCGGTATGCAGTTTTTTTCCCACTTCCCCCACCAAAGCCACCAAACGACGCTCGACGGCATAGTGGACATCCTCTGCCTCTGGATCGGGCCGGAAGGTGCCGGCAGCCGCCTCCTGTTGGATCTGCTCCAATCCCTGCCGGATCTGGTCGGCCTCTTGCCGGGTCAGGATGCCACAAGCGGCCAACATTTGCACATGAGCCAGGGATCCGGCCACATCGTAGGGCAGCAGGCGGATGTCGAAGCCGATGCTGGCGTTGAAGCGGGCGATGGCAGGATGCAGGGATCCCTCAAAGCGCTGGCTCCAGGGGCGAGGGGTGGAAGTTACCGTCGGCTCAGACATCGGCTGGGAACCGGAAGAATGGGGAGAAGGATTGACCACCGTAGGAAGACCCCACTGCAGTTGTGGAGAAAAAACACAGAAACCGACCGCCGACGGCCAAAACCCCGCCGGCTCAGGCCAACTGGATCCAGCTAGAGCAATGGTGACAAGGCCCTAGTGGGAGCTGGTGATGCTCTTGAGCATGTAGCCCGCCACGATCCCTATCAAAAGCGCCCAAATTTGGCCCGATTCCACAAAGCCATTCCAACCCTTGCGGATATCGCCCAGCACATCCTGTCGGAACACCTGCCCGACAATCATTTCCGTCTGGAAAGCCGCGGGGGCCGGCAAGTAAACCGAAGCGGTCTCAGACCCAGAAGAAGAGAAGTTCATGGTTACGCCTCAAGTGCAGATAATCGGGAAAGAGTGCAGCCAACCCTGTAGCTCCACTAGCTAGAGTGTACCCTGAGTTTAAGCCTTCTGTGGCTAGGCTGGCTCGGAGTCGGGCAACACCTTCAACACCACCAGCGTTGTATCGTCCACGGGCTCAGGCCGCAGGGAAATTTCATCCTGCAACAGGAGCTCTGGATCCGCAGGCAGCCACAGGGGAAGAGGATGGGATCCCCGACGGCCTCGGAAGGCATCCATCTGCTCAAACAAGCTCTCCAAAATGTCTTCGGGGGAGTCGTAGCGACGGGCAGCGTACTGGATGGCGTCCATCAGCCCAGAGGTTTCCAAGCGCTCGCCGCGGGTGTTGGCTGTCTCCGTGTAGCCATCGGTGTAGTACACCACCACATCCCCGGGTTGCAGTTGCACGCAGCTTTCCGAGTAGTGGCTGTTTTCTTCCAAGCCGATCAGCGCCCCCTCTGTGTCCAGGGGTTGAATTTCTCGGGTGCGGGCCTGCCACCACAGGGTGGGGTTGTGGGCCGCGTTGCTGAAGCAGAGGCGATGGGAGCGGGGATCGTACTCCGAATAAAACAGGCTGATGAAGCGATTGGAGTTTTCCAGGTCACTGTACATGGCCCGGTTCAGATGTTGCAGAACACGGGCCGGCGAATGGCGGTTGAGGGCCTCCGCCCGCACCATGGCGCGGGTCATGGTCATCAACAGGCCGGCGGGCACCCCTTTGCCCATCACATCCCCAATGACGATGGCCAAGCGAAAGCCTGCCGTTTCTTCAGATGAGTCGGATGTTTCCAGGCGTTCGCCGGGAATCTTGATGAAGTCATAGTAGTCGCCCCCCACTTTGCTGGCCACCCGGCAACGGGCTGCCAAGCGAATCCCCTTGACTTGAGGGCACTCCCGAGGTAGCAGTTGGGTCTGGATGTAAGAGCCAATCTCCATTTCTTTTTCCAGAGCCATCTTGCGGCGCAAGGCTGCCGTCAAGCGGTCATTTTCGATGGCCACCCCTGCCTGATCGGCGACCAAGCGCAACAGTTGTTGGCGACGTTCATCCCAGTGGTAGCCAGGCTGACGGCTGAAGACGTACAAGCGACCCTGGACAGAGTTGCGAATCAGCAGCGGCGTGCCGAAAAGGCGTACATCCGGCCCCAAGCTCTGGCGGAACCGTTCGTCCAAGAGGTGTTCAAGGGCAGGGATCTTAACAGACAGGGATCCCTCCGTTTTGAGAATGGGCTCTTGAGCCGAGAGGGTCTGGGTAATTTGCTCCATCTCAGCCCGAATCTGCTCGCGGTGATTGAGATCAGAGCAATGCAGTTGATCCAACTGGATGGTGCCGTTGGGATTGAACAAAACCAGGGCTCCGCCTTCGGCATCGGTCAGTTGGCTGGCCACAAAAGCCGTCAGCTCCAGGATCTGGTTCAAGTTGTTAAAAGAGCGCAGAGCAAAAGCCAGCCACGCCAGCAGATACTGCATCCGATGGTGTTCTCTCTCCAGTTCTGCCACCCGATCCGGCATTGCAGGGGCAGGCACAATGGCCGGCTTGACCTCCGGCAGCTCTCTATCATCGGACGCAACGGCACCTGAAGAGGTGGGATCCTCATCCTGGCCGGTCTGAGCTGAGCGCAAGTCCCCCGAATTGTCCGTGGGCGACAGCGACGGAGCATTGGGGGGGAGGGGATTTTTGCCCGAATCCTGGGCCAGCAAGGACTCTGACCACAAAGAATCTGACAGCCCGGCAGGGGGCTGCCCTAAAACGGCCTTTTGGGGGCTGTGATCATCCATCGGGAAGACTGGCGTTAATCCCTTGGAAACGTAACGAAACAGCTTAGCAAAAATATCACAAGCTTCATCACACTCATCCCTCACACCCAGCGATGCTGACGGGATCCCTGGCACAGTTCCCGGTAGAGCTGTTCCACCTGGTTGATGTTGTGGCTGAGGGTATAGCGCTCCAGCACCCGCTGGCGGGCCTTCATCCCCAGCAGTTGGGTAAACTCCCGTTGATCCCGCAGCAAAGGCAGCAGCGTTTGCAGCTCCGCCGTCACCCGTGTCGGATCCAGCAGGATCCCGGCTCCATCGGCCAAAACCTCGCCATCGGCACCCACATCGGTGGCCACTGCTGCCAGCCCACAGGCCATCGCCTCCAACAGGGACAAAGAGAGCCCCTCGATCAAGGAGGGCAAAACAAACACATCAGCCCCTCGCAAGATCTCGATGCGTTGCTGCTCGTCGGCAATATAGCCCAGCCAGTGGATCCCATGTTGAAGGGTGTAGAAGGGCTTGAGGGTGTTGAGCAGCGGCCCATCCCCCACGATCAGCAGACCACACTTCTCCCCCATTTGGGAGTGTTTCCAAGCCTTGAGCAGGGCCTCCAGGTTTTTCTCCGGCGAAACCCGCCCCTGATAGACGAAGATCCGCTCCAGTCCCAACCGCTGTTTGAGGGTGGAGGGCCCAGGCGCATACTTGTCCACATCCACACCATTGGGAATGACCACCACCTGTTGGGGGCGCACCCCCAGCTTGACCAAGATCTCCCGCTGCGTTTCCGAGAAGACAATGGTGCGGTGATAGTTGGCCAAACACGGGGCGTAGAGCTGGTAGGCCAAGTATTGGGTGCGAGAGGCGATGTTGCGCCGCCGCCGGTCGAAGGCCGGGTGGAAGGTGGCCACCAGCGGCTGGTTGAGCTCAGCACAGATCTCCGGCAGCACAAAGTCGATGGGAGAAATGGTCAAGGAGGCATGTACCAGATCCGGCTGCAATTCCTTGAGGGCCTGGGTGAGCAACCGCTTGGCGTTGGGGGCCGGGATCGTGTAAATCTGCGATTTGTACAGACAGGGGAGGGAAACGTCTCGACGATCCAGCTCCGCCCTCCAGCCTTCACCTCCAGGATCCAGGGCGGGCGGTTGGCCCTCGTTGGTGAAGTGAAAAAAGCTCACTTGATGCCCTCGATCCAAAAGGCCGTTGGTCATCTCGCGGCTATAGGTGACGTTGCCACAGAAAGGTGTCTTTTTGCCTATCCAGGCGATGTGCATGGGCGGATCCCCGCGGAGCTGAAACGCTGAGCTGCAAAGGGAGTCTCGATGCTCAAGCCTCTACAAGAGTAGCAGAGTTAGCTCCTGCCTTGGCCCGTCCCCTCGGAAGAGGATATCCAACCTCGCGCTGCGGCAGGATTTACGAGACCTCTCTGCCCAATAGGCTCCAGGTGTACAGCCCCGCCAGCCCCGTCAGAACAGACAGGGCCACAAACATCCAGGGAAGGCCAAAGCAAGCTTCCGCCAATCCCGTAAACACCAGCGGCAAACTGAGGGCAATGTTGGCGGCGTTGTTCTGGAGCCCAAAAATCTTGCCCCGCAGATGGTCGGGCGTTTCCTCTTGGATCAAGGTTTGCATCGGCACCGCCACCAGAGCCCCGCCACAGCCCAACAGGGCAATCCAGCCCAAGCTGGGCAGCAGCCAGTGGGTCGTCCAGGAGAGGGCTGCCAGAGCCCCACAGAGCAGCAGGGATCCCAGGCCAACCCAGGCGCGGCGGCTCACCCGTCGGCCCGTATGGCCCACCCAAAAGGCGCCGATCCCCATGCCTAGGCCAGCAGCGGCCAACAACACCCCGAACTGATCCGGCTTCAGCTCTGCCATCACTTCGGCCATGCGCACCGCCAAAACTGCCAGCGCCGCAAACAGCGAGTAAAGCACCACCACCTGCACCAAAGCAGCTCGGATCAGGGGCACCTGGCCGACATAGTGCAGGCCCAAGCGGAGATCTTCCCAGAGGTGGGGGACTTCCCAACGCCGGGGCTCTAGCTTCTCGTGGGGTTGCAGCAGCAATAGCAGGGATCCCGCCAAGAGGTAGGCTCCTCCCACCAACAGCTCCGGCCCCACTTCCCAGCCCGGCAACCAATGGCTTACCCAACGATCCGCCAGGGTTAACAGCGGCTCCCCCACGGCAAACCCGACGATCAGCGAAGCCATCATCGTGGTGGTGTACAGGGAGTTGGCCGCCAGCAGCTCTCGCTTCGGCAGGATCAGGGGCAAAGTCGCCTGCTCGGCAGGAGCAAAAAACTGGGTCAGAACCGAGACGGCAAAGCTCACCAGCAACAGCCCCGCAAACCCCAAGGGGATCCCCGGCCAAAGGTCGCGCCCGGCAGTGAGCCAGAGCAGCGGCGGCAACAGCAGCACCAGGATCCCACGCCCCAGGTTGGAGAGCACCAACACCCCTTTTTTCAGCCAGCGATCCACAAATACCCCTGCCAGGCTGCCCAATAGCATCGCCGGCAGCGTAAAAGCCAGCATGATGGCCGAGACCTGACCGCTGATGGAAGCCCCTTCCGGCTGAAATTCGCGGGCAACCAACCCAATCAGCAGCACCAACAACACCTTGTCCGCCAACTGGGAACACGCCTGCCCCATCCACAGCAGCAGGAAATTGCGCCGGCGCAGCACGGCAAGAAAGTTTCTCAGGCCCGGCTCAGACAGACCTTGATCTTCTTTCTCTTCTTTTTGCCCTTTTTCGGGATCTTCAGGAGATGGCTCTGGCAAGGGATCCCCAGGAGAACACTCCGGCGAGCTGAGGGCGGGGCTTGCTGTCGGCTCAGGCGAGAGAGCTTCTGACTTCAGCCCCCAAGTTGGCGTTGACGCAGGTGGGGGATTCTGGAGAGGGGAACTGGGGTGGCAGATCCCTGCCCCTCCCTCCGGCCAGCCCCATCGTTGCTCCAAAGTCATCATGCTCCCCAGGTGACCTGCCCATTTCCCCGACGTCGGCCCCACAACAGAATGGGATCCCGTCAGCAAACAAAAGTGGAAATGGGGTGCCCCGATCTTATCTTGGCCCGCCTTCCAATCCACCAACCCAAATCTTGGGAATCGGCAGGCTTATCCTTCTGCGGCAGATAGAGAGCGCAAGGGATCCGGGATCGACTCGCTGGGAGCCACAAAGCTGCCCTTCTCTACAAAGGTTAAGCGCAGGCTCAGCCAACGAATAAAATCCGCGTTGGTGGATACCACTGCCCCCAGGGGCTCCTTCAACTTGTCCCGCAGGGGCTTTAACTCTGGAGCTTCCATGAAGGCCGGCTGGGGCACCCAGAAGAAATCGACAGGGCAATGGCGCTCCTCGCAGTATCGACGACGCTCCTCCAGCACCTCTTCCAGGGGCTCAGAACGTAAGAAAGACAGGCTGGCAACGACAAAATGATAGGTAGTCGGTTCGGCAGCAGACATAAGATTGCTGTGGAACTGTGTTGAGAATAAAGGCTAGAGCCGGGCGTCCACCGCTCCTTGCAGATCCTCTCCCTCAGAGAGAGGCAGATTTGAGCAGGTGCGGGGCCGGATCGCGGGAGCTACACAGCGGCTGACAGTCTTCCAACTGCCGGAGAACGGGTAGCCGCGCCATGACTTCCTCAGGGGGCATGGAGTGTTCTGAAGCCTGCTTGAGGGTAGGTAGAGCCTGAGCTGCCCATTCCCGAGCCCAGGGAGCGGACTCAGGAGTTTCCTTCTCCTCCAACAGCTCTTGGCAGAGGGCGGTTGACCGCTCCAAGTCGCCGCTGCCCTGATAAGCCATAATCAGAGCCACACGAGCCAAAACGCATTCTTCCGGATCTGCCCTCGAGCCATTGCGCTCGCTCAGGCGGCGGGGCAAACTCTCTTGTCTTTCTTGGATGGAACAGCAGTAGCAGAAGGACTCGAGAAGGTTGATCGCCTCCAGGTAGCGCTCCTGCTTGAGAGCAGTAATGCCGGCGCGGAGGGATCCATGAGGGTGAGACATGAGCCTAAGCACAAGAAAAAGATCTCAGACGGACTTGCACCCAAGGGTTATCCAGTTAGTGACCCGTCTTCTTATCCAAGGTTTCGTGTCTAAAACTACTATACACCCTCTGGACAAGTGACCGCCGATTTACTCTTCCTCTTAAGCTTGTGGAAAGGGCGCTCAACCCTTACGGGCTAGGGTGTAGGCGCTGACATAGTGAGTCTCCCGGCGCAGCACCGCACAGCCTGCCTGTTGCAGGCGCACCCCCAGATCGTCGTGGATGTAGTCGCGGTAGTAGGGTTCGTGGAAGGTTTGCATAAAGGCTTCCATCGTCTCCTTCAGCTCTGGCGAATCCAGCAGTTGCACCGAGTCGCAGATGACCACCACGCCCCCTGGCTTCACCACCCGACTCATCTCGTTGATGACATTTTGTCTGGCCGGGCCAGGCAGCTCATGAAAGAGAAAAACGCTGATGACGGCGTCAAAGGTGGCATCGGCATAGGGCATGGCCTCGGCGTTGGCGCGGATAAGCTGGGGCAGTTCCCCCGGCAGCTCCTGCAACAGTCGGTTGGCCTTGCGCAGATAGGCGGGGGAAAGATCCAGGCCATACAAAGCTGCTTTGGGCAGGGATCCCCGCAGCAAGCGCAGCATCCGCCCCGTGCCACAGGCTACATCGAGGATGTGGGGGCTGACCAAGGTGGGATCCAACGCATCTTTGAGCAGGCGAATCACCCGACGGCGCATTGCATCCGCTGTGCCCCCAAACAGCAGCTCCACCTGCAGGTCATAAAGCTCAGCCGAGCTGTCGCTCAGATAGCCGTTGGTTTGGTAATGAAAATTTTGCAGGTAGTATTTCGGATAGCCCTCGGTGGAAATGTCTTGAGAAAACTCTTGGTAACGCTTGCTGTGAACCCGCCGAGTAATTTGCGGCAAATCCAACCACACCTGTGGGTAATAGCGGGCAAAGTCCAGCCAGGGGTTGTCGAACAGGAGCGCGTGCGGGTAGTACCCTGCCTCAGCATCTTGCCAGTCCGCTTGCAGGAGTTGTTCATAACGGGCCCGCAACACCTGTAGCGTGTCAGCGCTCACCCGCACCTTGGCCCGCGGCGGCGGGGTTCTTCCGGAGGAGAAGCTTTGCAGATCCCTGAGCACGGAGAGCATCAGATCTGAAGCTTGGGTGGAGAGCGCTTTGTGGGCAAAGCCGAAGATGTTTTTGCCCCACTGAAAAGCGCGGTAGGCAGCTTCTCCGACTGGAGATGGGATCGGCAGCGACAGCTCAGGACTCAGTTGTAGGCTCATAACCCTGCAAGGTGCGAATGAAGAATGAAGGCTTAACGTTTGTTTACACTTAAATTATAGCAAGGCGGCCACGCCGGGCCGGCAGCCGCTGGGCGCGGGGAAAACCTGGCGGAATTGGATCCCTGAGCACACCCCATCTGGCCAAGCAGGGGAGTACTCTAGTGGTGTCCTCAAAAGGATGTCCCCGATTGCCCTATGAGCTGGAGGAAGGGGCTGATCAGGTCGATTTGATAATGGGAAGAGGGAGCGCCTCAGCATGACAACCAAGACGGTGTTGGTCATTGACGATAGCATCATGATTCGCAAGATGGTGGCCAGCATCTTGGCCGATCAGTTCCAAGTGGTGGAGGCCAAAGACGGGTTGACAGGGCTGGAAGCGGCCAAAAAACATCACCCCGACCTGATCCTGCTGGATTTTGTCATGCCCAAGATGGATGGCTACGACACCCTCCAAGCCATCCGCCGCGAAGACAGTCTGAAAAATACCCCCGTTATCATGATGTCGGGGATGAAGGAACAAGTGACAGCCCGCATCCCTGAGCCTTTTGTCGACTTCGATTTTATCGAAAAGCCGTTTGAAGCGGAGACTCTTCTGGCTCAAATCCAAAAGGCCCTGCAGGTGACTCCTGCGGCGGCAGCGGAGCCGGGATCCGAAACCAACACCCAACTGATTCTGAACCGGCTCACCGCCATCGAGACGCTGCTTATCCAAGGTACGGAAAACCTGATCCAGCGGGAAGTAGTGACGCGGCTTGCCAACCTCAACCAGCGCCTAGATCGTCAGGAGTCTCACAGCGCTAACCTAGAAGAGCAAATCCGTAAGCTCACCAGCGAAGTGGAACGGCACAGCCAGGGCTTAGCCCTAATCGTCAAAGAGCTGCGGCATATCCGTAAACTATTGGGGGGTCTTGATGGCTGAGCAAAGCTTTGAGCGCGCCTACCGACACCTGGATGCGGTGACGGCTCTATTTGTGGCCGTGCTGCTGATCTCCAACGTTGCTTCCAGCAAGATCGTTCTTCTGGGGCCGTTTACCTTTGACGGGGGCACCATTCTCTTCCCCCTCAGCTATATCTTTGGCGACATCCTCACCGAAGTCTATGGCTATGCCCGCTCGCGACGGGTGATCTGGCTGGGATTTATCTCGGCGGCCCTCATGTCGGTAACGTTCATGATCGTGGGATCCCTGCCTGCGGCCCCCGACTGGCCCTATCAAGAAGCCTACGACCAGATTCTGGGCCTGACGCCCCGCATTGTCCTGGCCAGCTTAATCGCCTATTGGGGAGGCAGCTTTGCCAACGCCTACGTACTGGCCCGGATGAAGGTGTGGACGCGGGGACGGTGGCTGTGGACGCGCACCATCGGCTCTACCTTGGTGGGCCAAGCGGTGGACACGGGTCTGTTTGTCACTTTGGCTTTTTGGGGGGTGTTCCCCGGCCTGGGCAGCTTAATACTCTCCAACTATGTGTTCAAGTGTGCCGTTGAGGTGGCGTTTACGCCCCTGACCTATGCCATTACCGGCTGGCTAAAGCAGCAAGAACAAGAAGACTACTTCGATGTGGCAACCGACTTTAACCCCTTCCGCCTCCAGCCTGTATCCAGGTGAGTCCATCAACTGCCCCAACGGATTTGGCTTTGAGAGGGATCCCATTTTGGTATAGTCAAAGCGTCATCCTATTTATCCTGCTGCCATCCGGTGTTACCGGGAGCTTTTATCCAAGACAAGACTTTTGTGAGGGATCCGCAAGATGATGCTCGTTTTCCAAGTTGCTTTGTTGGTGTTGGTGCTTTACAGCTTGCTCTTGGTGGTGGCGGTGCCGGTGCTCTACAGCTCAGCCAGCGACTGGAGCCGGGCCAAGAATGTGATTCTGGTGGGATCCCTGCTCTGGGTGCTGATGGTGATTGGGGTGGGGGTGCTGAGTTTCCTCAAGTGAAGCCGTAGAAGGGCGAGGGCCAATCCACCGAAGGTCACCTTGTGGTCGCAATCAGCGTTGCGTGGGAGCTGCACCGTGGGTGTGGCGGCCCAAAGTTTTTATCTGGGATCCTGGACGAACTACGCACTTCCGCACCTCGATAAGCCTTAAGCTCTCTCGGTAGAGGGGATCCCATCCTCTACAATGGACGGCGAGGCGTCGGCCTTGCTTGCCATCGGTCAGGCTGTCTACAGGCCGCGCTAGTGAGCTTTGAAGGTGCTGAGGTGTTTCAACCAGCGGAGGTTTGGGTGTTGAGAGCAGTGATGAGAGCAGGGAAATGTTCGCAGGAACTTGGCCTTGCTCGGCGAGGAATGAGGCTGGCCTTGGCGGGCCTGTTGATGGGGAGCCTGGGATCCCTGGTGATGCCCCATTCTGCAGAGGCGCAGTCGGGTTTGGTGATCACCGGCAGTGAAGGGGTACCTGTCCTCAGCTATCGGCTCGATTTTGGCGGGGTTCGCAGTCGTTTGGATCGCTATCGCCTGACCATTCCCCCCCAGAATGTGGCGGTGGCAGAAGTGCAGATCAACGGGGACAGGAATTTCGATGGCCGCATCGATCCGGAAAGTGTCCGCCTGGAGGTAGAAGGCCGGCCTGTAGAGCTGGATCAAGTGTACTGGAACGAGGAGTTTCGCTCTCTAGAGGTGGTGGCCCGTCAACCCATTGCTGCCGGTCAGGAGATCCGTCTGGTGCTCTCCAACGTGCGCAACCCTTCATCTGCCGGTATCTACCGTGTGGAGGCGCGGGTACGGGGTACGGAACCCAACCCCCTCTTCCGGAATGTGGGCAACTGGCTGATTACCATTGAAGACCCAGAGCGGATTGGCTTCTGATCTATTGACCCGATGATCTGACCTACTGTTGATCTTTGCGGCGATCCTATAGGCACAGCCCTTTTGCGGGTCTGGGACAGCGACACCCAAGTTCCCGGCCAGTTGGGGTGGGATCCCTCTGCAAGTGTTTGTTCGCCGTGGTATGGGCTGCTGGAAAAAGCCGGAGTTCTGAGTTTTTCTAAGAATGGGGATTGTGCAAATCCGGCAAGTTTGGGTGGGGGAGTGTTTACCTTGTTGCTTGCTGACACCTGGTATCCCAATTGGTGGCAAGCTCTGATTTTGGGCATGGTGCAAGGGATCACCGAATTTCTGCCCATTAGCAGCACGGCCCATCTGCGGGTGTTTCCGGCTTTGGTGGGATGGCCGGATGCGGGCGCTTCGTTTACGGCGGTGATCCAGTTGGGCAGTTTGGGGGCGGTGCTGATCTACTTTGCCTCTGACCTGCGCCAGTTGATCCTCGGCTCTTGGAAGGCTTGGCGAGAACGAGATTTTCAGCAGGAGCCTTGGCGGCTGTCGGTCGGGATCTTGGTGGGAACGGTGCCGATTGTGGTGGTGGGGTGGGCCATCAAGGCCATTTGGGGATCCCCGCCCCGCCAGTTGTGGGTGATCGCCGTCGCAGCCATCGGCTTGGCTGTGTTGTTGGGCTGGGCAGAGCAAACGGGCAAACGCCAGCGAGACCTTCACAGCTTAGGCATTTGGGATGGGATCTGGGTAGGGCTGGCCCAAGCTTTGTCCCTGATCCCTGGGGTGTCGCGCTCCGGCTCGACGCTGACGGCAGGGCTGTTTCTCCATTTGCAGCGCTCGGCTGCCGCTCGCTACTCCTTCTTGCTGGGGATCCCGGCATTATTTTTGGCGGGGGTTGTGGAGTTTATCTCCGAGTTCGAGGCAGAGGCCCTGCTGCCGCAGGGGTTGGGGACGCTTTCGGCCTTCGTCTTTTCCTACTTGTCTATCGATTGGCTAATTCAGTTTTTGCAGCGCAGCAGCACCTGGCTGTTCATCGTCTATCGGGTTGGCTTTGGCCTGTTCATTTTCTTGGGGTTGGCCCTGGGGTTCCTGAAACCCTAGGCTGGGTTTTGCAGCTCCTTCCTTCACCCTTGCTCCCGCAGGCTCTGCAGCGTCTTGGGCAGGTGCTCCGCCAGGTGGGCCGGATCCACCCCTGTTAGACCGCGTTCCCGCGCCAGCTGGATAGCCGCTTGGGCATGCCACCACACCCCGGCACAGGCGCAGTTGGAGAGGATGGTACTGTGCATTGCTGAGGCAACGCTGCGGCCCCCTGCTGACGCCCGCAACCTGTCCAGAGTGGATCCCACCTCACGGCCCAGGGAGCAGGCCACCAGCCCCCCAATTAAGCCGGTCAAGACATCGCCGCTGCCACCGCGGGCCAAAGCCGGTGTGCTCTCTGGGTTCACCCAGCATTCCCCAGTGGGAGAGGCGATCACCGTCCGCGCCCCCTTCAAAACCACTACAGCTCCACTCTGGGCTGCCGCCCTTTGGGCTGCCTCGATGCGATCCCCAAGCGGGATCCCCGGAAAAAGCCGCCGAAATTCCCCCAGGTGGGGGGTGAGGATGGCCTGGATCCCGTTTTCTGGCAGGCGCTCTACCCCCATCTCCGCCAGAGCATTGAGGCCATCCGCATCGATCACCCAGGGGATCCCGGCCCAATCCCGCAGCAGGAGTTCCAGCAGAGGCAAACGGGTTTCTCCCAAGCCCGGCCCCACGGCCACCGCCTGAAAGGGTTTCAAGGACTTCGTCCCGCTGTCGCGATCAGCCACCGGCGGCAGAGAAGGGATCCCTTCCCAGGCATGAACCAAAACCTCTGGCAAGGCGCTGTGGATCAGTCCTTTCAACTCCGCCGGCGCCGCCATCGTCACCATGCCCACCCCGCTGGCGCGGGATCCCAGCCCCGCCAACACCGCTGCTCCAGCATAGGCTGCCGAGCCTGCCACCAACAACAGGGATCCCTGGCGGTATTTGTGGGTATCCAAAGGGGGATCCGCGGGAAAGTGCTGCCAAGGCCGCAGCAACAACCGGGGAACCTCATCCTCTGGGCAGGCCCAAGCGGGGATCCCAAAATCAACGCGATGTAACCGTCCTACCCAAGGCAGAGCTGCTTCCTGCCACAGCCCCCGTTTCCAAAGGCCAAGGGTATAGGTATGGCTGGCGCGAATGCAGCAGCCCCAGACTTCCCCGGTTTGGTCGTTGAGGCCAGACGGCAAATCCAGGCTGAGGATGGGGATCCCACTGCCATTGGCCCACCCCACCGCCCCCGCCCAAGGCTCCCCCAAGGGTCGGTTCAAACCGATCCCAAACAGGGCATCGATGAGCAAATCGCAATCGGCCAGCTCCTCAAGCTGCCCCACAAACTCTGCCCCCAGCGCCTTGAGATAGCGGGCGTGGTCTGCCGTCAGGGGTTTGAGATCCGGCTTGCCCAGCCACACCTTCACCGACTTTTGGGCCAGCCATAGCTCCCGCCCAACCACCAACCCATCGCCACCGTTGTGCCCTGTCCCACAGAGGATCCCAATGCGATGGGCTTGCGGAAAATCCTTCTGCAACTGAGCAACAACGGCCAGCCCCACCTTCTCCATCAGAGCGGCAACGGGCATGCCGGCAGAGAAGATCTGCTCCTCAATGCGCTGCATCTGTGCGGAACTGACCAGGCTGATGGCCGGATCGAACTGGCAACGAGAACCCATATCGCTACGCAACGCTGTTGCAACCGGCGGCATTGCTGAGGGGAGATGGCTCATGGCTAAGTTGCGCTAATCGAGCTTAGCTCTATCACATTCCCATCCGGATCCCGGAGGAACACTGCCGCTCGCCCGGAAGCGCTCGGTTGCACCTCATACCCTTCCTGCCGCAGGCGAGCCTTCACCGCTTCCAAGTCATCTACCCCCAGCGCCACATGGGGATTACGCCCCCACTTTGAGGATCCCGTTCCGCTTCGCTGCCGTGGATCCATCGGCTCCTCGGCCACGATTAAATGAATTTGGGAGGAACCTACTTGATACCAAGCGCCGGGAAAGTTAAACGCAAAGCGTTCCGCCTTGGGGAGCCCGAGCACTGTCCCGTAAAAATGTTCGGCTCTGGCCAGATCGCTTACCCAAAGGGCGGTGTGCAGGTGCTGGTAGGTTGGCTTTCGTGGAGTAGTCATCGTCTTGGCGGCGGATCTTGACCCGAGGGCTTTGCAGGATCTGGTGCAAACAGGTTTATTTTCTCGCAACAGCCAGCCAAACCTGTGAGCTAAGGTGGAGCTAGCGCACCCGCGACAACCCTACTCTTGTTCTCGCACAGGGGTTGACCTATGGGATCCCGCACCAAGTTTTTTGGCACGGTCTTGGCCATGCTGGCCGTGAACAGCATCTACATGCAGTTGCAGCAGCTTTCCCTGAGGCTGGAGGAAAGGGATCCCGCTCCCTCTGAGCAGTCTTCTCCAGAGCCTCAAAGCAGCAAGGGCTCCGTCCCGCCAACGCGAACGGAACGGCTGGATCCCTGGCACCGTGTTGCCCAAGTCTTGCAGGGTCTGTGGCCCGGCGATGCGAGCTTGAAAGGACTCCGTTCCGCCAACGCGAACGGGATCCTGTCGCCAGAGTCCACGTCCCCCCTGGAGCCTTGAGTGCCAAGCTGAGAGGGGATATGACGCTTTGCAAAGGGGATCAAACCCCGTACCATAGAGGAGCAGGTTTCTCCGTTTCTCTGTTTTCAATCCCCAGGACTCACCATGGTGCAGCCGTCAGCGACCTCTGGGCAAAAGCCGATTGTGATCGCCCCTTCCATCCTTTCAGCCGATTTCAGCCGGTTGGGGGAGGAAGTACGGGCAGTGGATGAGGCGGGGGCCGACTGGATCCATGTGGATGTGATGGATGGCCGCTTTGTGCCCAACATCACCATCGGCCCGTTGGTGGTGGAAGCCCTGCGCCCGGTGACGGCCAAGCCCCTGGACGTCCACCTGATGATTGTAGAGCCGGAGAACTATGTGGCGGATTTTGCCAAGGCAGGGGCCGACATTATTTCCGTGCACGCAGAGTCCAGCTCCACCATTCACCTGCACCGCACCCTCAGCCAAATCAAGGATCTGGGCAAGCAAGCGGGCGTGGTGCTCAATCCGGCCAGCCCCCTGGAGCTGATCCAATACGTGCTGGAGCTGGTGGATCTGGTGCTGATCATGAGCGTCAACCCCGGCTTTGGCGGCCAGAGCTTTATTCCAGCAGTGGTGCCCAAAATTCGCCAGTTACGGGCCATGTGTGATGAGCGCGGCCTGGATCCCTGGATCGAGGTGGATGGTGGCTTGAAGGGAAGCAACGCTTGGCAGGTGATCGAGGCAGGAGCCAATGCCATTGTGGCCGGTTCGGCAGTGTTCAAGGCCAAAGACTATGCCGAAGCCATTCGCAGCATTCGCAACAGCCGCCGTCCCGAGCTGGTGACAGTTTAAGGTGACAGTTCATTTTGAAGGAAACTGCTCCCTTACTGAAATCCGGCTTGACCCCAGCGCTGCGCTGAGCCAACTCCTCACGTGCCTTTAGCGCAAAGCAGCAGCCCCTTTCTGGGCAGCGTAAGGCCCCGTCCCGCTGTTGGCAGCAGTCGTGCCCAAGCAATGGGGAGGCCCATCGACGGAGGGTGGGATGATCGGCTGCGGCGAAGTGGGGCTGAGAAAAGTCTGACAAAAAGGCACGCGGTTGCGCCGAATATCGGCAAGGTAGGGGGGAGGAATGGTGCCCAGATAGGCGCCCAGCACCTGCTGCTCGGGATCCTCTGGCAACACTTGGTAATACAACATCAGGCGATTATCGGGAAACCAGGCGCGGATAAGCCTTTGCAGGGCCTTCAAGTTGAAGCCCGGCTCTTCAGGGTTGCGAATCAGGTGCATTCCCGCCAGGCGCCCGCCGACAAAATAGGCTTGCACATAAAACCCACGGGCATAGATGGGGGGCTCCAAGGAGTTCTGAGATGAAGGGGAATCGGGCAGGTAAAGGGCTTCACCCCCAGGACGCAGTTGCCAGCGGCTCCAGCGGGGATCCTCCCGGTCGCTAGAAAGGGTCTCCCAATTGTTGGCGCGGGCGTAGCTCAAGAAGCGCTCCTCGACCATGCCCAGATAGAGCATTTCCATTTGCAAGGGCAGCCGGGCCCGGGTTTGCAGCAGGGGCAGAGTGCGCACTTCTCCCTGCTTGAGCACCAAGGTTTCCCCCAGCGCCGGGCAAGGTTCCCACGCCAACAAAACTGTCAGGATCCCTGCCCCAACCGCCCGGCCAAGACAGCTAAGACCACGTCTTGCCGAAGCAAGCAGCAGAGGGGTGAGCATCTGTATCTGTAGAGGTAGCCTGAGCTGTGGGCAACTGCCGCCCAACCCAGTAGAAGCAGGGACGTAAGATGAGATCACCGAGAACCCCGAAAAGCCAGAAAAAAGGTGAAGCTAGAGTGCTCTGCACCGCTGACGCGATGGAAGCTCTATTGTAGCCAAAGAGCCAAAGCCTCTTGAAAATTTTAACCTGTTGCCTTGTGTGAATTTTCTTGCAGATCCTGAATGTCTCGAAACTAAGGTACTCCGCGCCGCTGACGCGAACGAAATGAGTGCAACTCTCGAGAACGGCATTCCCGCTGCAGCAGCTTCTGACCGGACAGAATGGCCGGGATTGATCGTCATTGCCGGCCCCACGGCCACCGGGAAATCTCGACAGGCACTGCTTTTGGCCCAACGGCTGGGATCCCCCCTGTTGAACGCCGACTCCCGCCAGGTCTACCGCGAGTTTGACATCGGCACGGCCAAGCCCACCCCTGCTGAGCGGGCTCTCTGGCCCCACGAGCTGATTGACTTTGTGGATCCCTGCCACACCTACACGGTGGCCGAGTTTCAGCAGGCGGCCCAAGCCCGCATCGCCGAGGCCCATCGGCAGGGACAGACTCCCATCTTGGTGGGGGGCACCGGTCTCTACATCCAATCGGTGACTGCTGGCCTAGGGATCCCTGCTGTACCCCCGCAGCCCCAACTGAGAAGACAACTGGAAACTTGGCCCCCTGAGATCCGCTACGCCTGGCTGCAGCAGTTGGATCCCGTTGCCGCCCAGCACATTCATCCCCATGACGCGGTGCGCACGCTGCGGGCTTTGGAGATCGTTTACACCACCGGGAAGCCGGCTTCCAGCCTAAGGCGGGCTCATCCCCCCCATTACCCCATCTTGATCCTGGGGCTGCGCTGCCCAATGCCCCGTTTGGAACAACGCATTGCCCGGCGCACGGCGGAGATGATGGAGCGGGGGTGGATCGAGGAGGTGAAAACCCTGCGGGAGCGCTACGGGCCAGACTTACCCCTCTTGCAGACCTTGGGCTATGCGGAGATCGGCGCTTATCTGGAGGGGCGGATCCCGGAAGCCGAGCTGCAGCCCCTGATTGTGCGGCGCACCCGCCAATTTGCCAAGCGGCAGATGACCTGGTTCCGGGCCCTGCCAGGGATCCAGTGGCTGGACTGCGAGGTCGAGGATCTGCCGGAGCAGATCTGGGATCGGGTTACCGCCTGGATGACCGCTCCGACCACTGTTGAAACCAGTCCCGCCGCCGCTGAGCATCGGCTTTTCGATCCGTAAGGATCTCCAACACCCGCACCCCTTGGGCAGGTAAGGGATCCAAAGCTTGGGCCAGCTCCTGCCAGCTTTCCACTCGCCGGTGGGGAATGTGGTGGGCCTGACAGAGCAGGGCAAAATCCACCGCCTGGGGCGTGGCGAAATAGGGCTCGAAGGGTGGGCCCACCTCAGCGATGGGCAGCAGCTCAAAAATCCCACCCCCCTGGTTGTTGATGAGGAGAATGGTCAGGGATCCCTGCAGGTGAGGGCCAAGCCGCAGGCCGCCGCAGTCGTGCAAAAAGGCCAGATCCCCGGTTAGCAACACCGTCGGGCGCTGCCGGTGGGCCACCCCGAAGGCGGTAGAGAGAAGGCCATCGATGCCGTTGGTGCCGCGGTTGAAGTAGGGCCGGATGCGGCGGTCGTTGGGGGGCCAAAACCACTCCACATCCCGCACCGGCGTGCTGTTGGCAATGAATAGCGGCGTCTCTGGCGGCAGGTGGCGGGCCAGCCACCAGGCTATCCTACCCTCAAACCACTCCGGCAGGTCAGCCATAGCCTGGTCTAAGGCGGTCCGGATTTGCGCTTCGGCTGTCAGCCAGCCCTGCAGAAAAGTTGTTTGCTTGGCCGGTGCTTCTGGGATCCCGGCGACCCACTCCTCTACGGCGAAAGGCAAGTGGGTGGTGGGGTTGTGCAGGGGATCCCCATTCTCAGGACGGGGATCCAACCGCCAAACGCGGGGAGCAACCTTGGCCAGGGTTTGCCGCAGCGCTTTGCTGGTGGGCAGGGATCCCAGTTGGATGACTTGCTGCGGCCAAAGCTGGGGATCATCCCGCTGCAGGATGAGGTCGTAGGTGGTGATGAGATAGGGGTTGAGGGAAGCGTAGTTGCGCAGGGGAGAGAGCCCCTCGGCCAGCACCGGCCACCCCAAAGCCGTCGCCAAATGGGCCACTGCCTCCACATAACGCTGGGGATCCGCCGGTTGAGCCGGCCCCGCCAAGATCACCCCCCGCTCACAGCTGCGCCACTCCTGCCAAAAAGAAACCGTCTCCGTCTGAAAAGGGCTCCGCACCGCCTGGAAGGAAGAGCCGGTGCATGGCGGAACAACTCCACGAAAAAAGGTCTTCTCAAACTCCGGATCTTCCTGCAAATGAATCAAAGGCGCAGTGCTGCCATCGACAATGGGAGTCAAGGGATCCCGGAAAGGCACATTTAAATGCACCGGGCCGGGAAAAGGGTAAAGGGTGCGCTCCCAGGCGTGAACCAGGGTCTGGCGCAAGTAGGCCAGGGCTTCTGGATCCGCGCTGGGCAGGGCCAACTCCGCCTGCCAGTTGGGGTAATGGCCGTAGAGCTTCACCTGGTCAATCGCTTGGCCGGCGCGGCAGTGGCGCAGCTCCGGGGGCCGATCCGCTGTCAAAACCAAAAGCGGCCAGCCACTTTCTGCCGCCTCGATGAGAGCTGGGAAAAAGTGAGCGCCAGCGCTGCCGGAAGTACACACCAGGGGGATGGGCTGCCGGGTTTGCTGGGCCAATCCCAGCGCAAAAAAGGCTGCCGACCGCTCATCCAGCACCGGGATCACCTCGATGTCGGGGTGCTGGGCCAGCGCGTAGGTCAGGGGTGCTGAGCGGGATCCCGGAGACACCACCGCTAAACGGCAACCCAGCCGACTCAAGGTTTCGGCCAACAGGGATCCCCAGAGGGTGTTGAGGTTGCGCCAGTCCAGCCGCCTTGGCAGGACAAAGTTTTCAGCAGTCACATTTCAGCAGTCAGAGTGGAGACAAGGTGTTGAGATCGAATCGGGATCCCGGCGGCAAAAAGTGAATGCGGGCATTGTGCAGCCGAAAATACTCATCCGCCGCCGCCTCCTGAACGGTCGAGTACAGTTGCGTCCCGTCCACAATCGTCACCGTCCCCAAGCCGATCACCTCCATCACATCGTTGGCCTGGATCACCACCGCCGTATTCTCATCAATGCCGATACCCAAACATTGGGGATAGTGGGCCACCGCCGTGACCAGCCGCACCAGGCGATTGCGCTGATGGAAATGTTGATCGATGATGACGCGAGGCAAAAGGCCCAGGCCTGTCTTCACCGTTACAATTGCCGGCGTGGGCGGTTCTCCGCTGTAGCCGCGGGAGATCATCTGCTGCCCCAACGCAGAAGCTCCGGCGCTGGTTCCGGCAATTACCGTCTGCCCCCGCTGCCACTGCTGTCGAATGGCCTCCATCAGCTCGCTGTGGGCCAGCACCTCCGCCAGCCGCTCCTGATCCCCACCCGTGAAGTAGATGCCGGTGGAGAAGCGGATTTTCTCAACGTTATCGGGATCCCTTGCCTCCATCGGGCTGCGGATATCCAGAACTTGGAGGCTGGCTGCCCCCATCTGCTGAAAAATGTTGGCGTAGATCTCCCCCAGCACCGCCGGGATCCCAGAAGCCGCGGGCACGATGGTGATGTGGGCAGACTTTCCCCCCGCTCGGCGGAAGAACTCCCAAAGGATGTGGCGCTCATTTTCCTTATCCTCTGCTCCCCCGACGGCGATGATGTCGGAACGGGCGGTGATGGGATCCTTCACAGTAGGGCGGCTTAGGGGTTGGGCGTCGTTTGTCGGCGTGGAAGGAACTCCGTTCCACTCCAGCTCACGGTGGGCATCAGAGACATCAGGCAAATGGGGCATGGAGCGCGAGGAAGATTAAAATGAGCGCATTTCACTTTCACTATGCTACGGCTTGGGATTCGGTTTGGCGCAGCTCAATTCCAGATTTCACGGAAGAGTCAGGGGTTGGTTAGGGGTCTCAAAAGGGGGAATAATGTTCATAAGAACACCCCTCGTCTCGTCCTTCGGTTCACCCAGCAGGAGCATCCATGGCCAGAAAACCTGACGGATATCTTGTCCACATCATGCTGGAAGGTGGACAAACCATGCAGGTACGGGTCAAAGAAGCCAGAGAATACACCGAGCTGATCAACAACCTCATGGTGGGCGGCGAAGAGTTCATCACCTTGCCCAAGCAAATGGACAATGAGTACATGATCGTGCGTCCTCAACGGGTGTCCGGCGTGTCGGTGGAGGCGATCTACGCTTCCAGCGTTGGCATCGACCTATGAAATTGGGGATCCCTTGCCCAAAGAACGGAATAGCTGGGGATCCCAATACAAAACCCCCGCCACCAGAGCAGGGGCTGCCAGAGGGCTAGACCCTGAAGGGCCTAGAATCCATGGCGTTGGTAGGTCACCCTTGTGGAGGCAAGATCACCTTGTCGATCACGTGGATGACACCGTTGGAAGCTGCAATGTCGGCTGTTACCACATTGGCATCGTTGACCTTGACACCATCAGCCAAAGAGATTTCCACAGGGGATCCCTCGACCGTAACCACTTCCCCAGCTTCCAAAGAGGTAGAGAGAACTTTGCCGGGCACTGCATGGTAAGTGAGAAATCGAAAAAAGTCCCCGAAAAAGATGTTTCTACTGCCCCAAGATGCTTTCTTACAAAGGCTGCGGGGGTATCTTCCACTAAGGTTAGATTTGCAACAATCATCGCAGGGTGGTGGTGAGCAATCCAAAACAGGCTGAAAAAGGATCCCTTGAGGCTGAGGGATCAGTTACGTTTGTCTGCATCTATAATCATTCTGATTCAAACTAAAACGCTGCACCCACACCTGAAGCGTTGAATGCGCGGGGCTGGAAGACTTTTCTTGGTAGCTCAGGCGTCTCACTCTAACCTGAAACGACTGTACTGTTTTGTTTGCTCGAGCTGTCTATCCAGCGGCAGCACGAAAAATAACACCCTCACGGTGCCGAGCAAAGGGATAAATGAGTCAACGAGCTCGTAATAATCCTGGCAGTTGTGCTTACTCTTCTTCCGGCTCGAAGTCTTCGTCGTAGTCGTCCCCGATCAAATCGTCGATATCGTCGATGTCTTCTTCCAAAATCATCTCAGGGACCTCAATGGGCTGCTCGATCAACCGGCCCTCTTTGCGCAACCAGTCAAGAATGGAGAGGCTGCTAGGAGAGGGCACCACCGTTGGCGGCTGATCGCGGGGCTCTTCGCGCAGAGAGGGATTGTGGTAGTACATGCCGTACGGAAAAAGGGCAGTTATCGACGAGGAATGAACTCGGCTTGGATTGATCTCCTCTCAACCGAGGGACGCGGGCTTTCCATCGATATATCCCTCAGTTTAGCCTATGCCTGCCACTCCTGCAAAAAGCGGTGCAGCACCCGCTCCAGTTCAACAGCTCGCGCTGCCTTGAACAGCAGCCGATCCCCGGCTTGCACGTGATGGAGCAAGATTTCCAGTAGTTCGGATACCTCCTCGCAGCGTTCTGTCTGGGCTGCCGGTTTTTGGTCGAGCAGCGGTTGCATTTCTCCTTCGGGATCCAAGAGCAAGATCCGATCCAGCCCCAGAGGGGCAGCCGCCCGACCCACCTCCGCATAGAGCTGAGGCGCATGCTCTCCCAACTCCCGCATCGGGCCGAGAATAGCCCAGCGCCGTTTCCCCGGGGTTTGGGCCAGCAGGTGTAGAGCCGCGATCATCGCTTCCGGCGAGGCGTTGTAGGTTTCGTCCCAGATTTCCACATCTCCTGCCAGCTTGAGATGGCGGTTGCGCCCCTCCAGAGGGGTAGGCAAAGCAATGGGTTCTCGGAGCCGCTCCCAATCCAGCCCCAAGCTGCACAGAGCAGCCAGCACTCCCATCCAGTTGAGGGCATGGTGTCTTCCCGGCAAGGGCACCGGCAGCGTTAGGCCCTCCACAGTTACCGTTTGGGCTTGGGGATCCCATTCTCCCCGTAAGTCCCCCCGATCCAGACCATAGGTAAGGGTTTGTCCCGACCACAGGCTGGCGGCGGTAGACAACAGCAAGGGATCTTCTCCATTCAGCAGAGCCACCCCCTGCCCCAGCTCCTGCAGCAGCTCGCACTTGGCAGCAGCAATGGCCGCGCGGGATCCCAGTCTGCCGATGTGGGCGGTGCCAATATGGGTGATCAAGGCGTGGGTGGGCTGAGCCATCTGAGCCAGGCGGCGAATTTCTCCGGGGCCTCGCATGGCCATTTCCAGAACCACAAACTGATGCTCCGGTTGCATCTGGAGCAGGGTTTGAGCAACCCCGATGTCGTTGTTGTGGTTGGCCTCACTTTTGAGAACTGTGCCGTAGCGGGATAGGGCAGCCGCCAGCATTTCCTTGGTGGTGGTTTTGCCTGCTGAGCCCGTGATGGCCAGTATGGGGGGGGGAAACTGCTCCCGCCAGCCTCTGGCGATGCGCTGGTAGGCAGCTAGGGTATCTGAGACTTGAAAATGGGGCCCGGCCACCGGACGCTGGCTGATGACGGCAATGGCCCCTCCGGCCAAAGCTTGCGGAATGAAGTCGTGTCCATCAAACCGTTCCCCCCGCAGCGCCACAAAGACTGACCCCGGCTGCAATTGGCGGCTGTCGGTGCAAATGGCTTGGACGGGAAGACCCAACAAATGGGGATCCCCCTGCAGGGGAGTTTGCAGCAGGTCAGCCACAGTTCGTAAGGTCAGCATCGGGCAGAAACTCCAATTCGCCTACAGCCTCTTCGTCTATGGTCATTTCAGACCCGATTGAGACATTTCCCAAGCGCTCCCCCTCACCCCCAGCCCCTCTCCCAGGGGGAGAGGGGAGTTGGGGATAGCTGTACAGCTTTTTTCAGCGTTGTTTACCACAGCCAGTGTCAATCAATCTCTTGCGTGGGAAGGCTCCCGCTTGGCTACGGAACTCCCATGAAGTCGGAAAAAGCTGTAAACCCAGTTCCTGGGCAACGCCAATACACGACTGGGTATACGAAGTTGTCAGCTGGGTTGCAGCGTTTCGATCCCAGTCGGGAGGGCGATGATTGCCTCTTTGGCCATGCCGATGAACAGGCCATGTTCCACAACCCCCACCGTCCCTTTGAGTTGATCGGCGATCTTGGCAGGATCCGCCATGGGGCCGAATTGGCAGTCGAGGATGTAGTGCTGCTCGTCCGTCAAGTAGGGATCCCCGTTGGCATTCCGCCGTAAGGTGGCTGTGCACCCCAGAGCCTCTACCCGCGCCAAGGTGGTTTTCCAGCCAAAGCGCACCACCTCTACCGGCACCGGGAAGCGAATGCCCAACTGCGGGACTTTTTTAGAGGCATCGGCGATGATGATCAGCTCGGCAGCGCTGGCCTCCACCAATTTTTCCCGCAACAGGGCCCCTCCTGCCCCTTTGATCAGGTTC
>NZ_JANSIO010000019.1:0-6489 GCF_047462195.1 Synechococcus sp. R3-13
TACAGTGCGGGGCTCCTGCGCTAGTAAGCTGAGGGAGCAGCTAGCTGTTCAGGGAGCGCTTCCTGAGCGAGATCGCCGCTGGCGCAGGGCCTCGTAGAGCAACAACCCCCCCGTCATAGCGACGTTCAGAGATTCGACACCCTCGGCCATCGGGATCCGCACCTGTGCATCGGCCTGTTGGATAGTCGCTTCCCTCAGGCCAGCCCCTTCGTTGCCCAGGAGAAAAAGGGTAGGGCGGGTGAGATCTTGATCCCAGTAGCAGTTTGCTGTGGGGGAGAGGGTAGCAGCCAAGACTTGGATCCCGTGGCAACGGCAGCTCTGGATCCAGGCGGCTAGGTCGGGCACGACTTGGGGCGGACGGCGAAACCACTGGCCGGCAGAGGCCCGCAAGACTTTGGGGTTTTCGGGATCGACGCTGTCTGCGCTTAGCCAAAGGCCGTCGGCTCCTGCGGCGGCCACGACTCGGATTAGGGATCCCAAATTGCCCGGATCTTGCAGCGTTTCCACCACGAGGCCCAAACGTACCCCGGACAAGGGGGGAGAGGGAATCTGCCGACTGACGGCCACGGCCACGGCTCCTTCGGGAGACTCGGTGGTACAGAGTGCCGCCATGACTTCTGGGCTGACGGGTTGCCGCCGTAGGCCCTTGGGCAGATCGGCCAGCAGGTGAGGGTGACGGCTGGCCCAGTCGGGCGTGTAGCAGAGGGCTTGCAAAGGCCAGCCGACCCGCAGGGCTTCTTCGATGAGATGGGATCCCTCTACCAAAAAGGCGCCCTGTTCTCGCCGACCTTGGCTGCGGTGCAACTGCCGCAACTTTCGGATCCAGGGGTTTTTCGGGCTGGTCAGCAGTAAGGACTCCGTCCCGCTAACGCGATCAGAAACCATGGGGCAACAGTCAGTCTCTTGCTTGGAGATAATCCTTTTCTCCCTCAGGAAAGCTGAGGGTTGATGGCTCGGAGCACCTGGGAAGCACCACGATGGAAGGTTTATTTAACCGTATCGACGCAGCCGTTGGATAAAAAATCCATCCCGATCCTGCCGGTGGGGCCAGATGAGCAGGGGATCCCCTTCAGCAGCCCAATTGGGGTGGCTGTCGAGAAAGGCTTGAATGATCTCCTCGTTTTCGGCAGGGTGCAGCGTGCAGGTAGCGTACACTAACACCCCGCCCGGCTTCAGCCAACGGGCCGCCACTTGCAGGAGCTGGGCTTGCAGGTGGGCCAACTCTGGGATCCGCTCTGGGGTTTGTCGCCAGCGAGCGTCAGCATGGCGGTGCAAGGTGCCTAGGCCGGAGCAGGGGGCATCCAGCAGTACGCGGTCAGCACTCTGCCAGGGGGGCAAGGGGGCAGGGGGTAAGGACTCCGTCCCGCTGACGCGATCGGCAGCAGCGCTCAGGGATAACAGGTCGATGGCCAGGGAACGAATCGAGGTCAAGCCCAAGCGATGGGCATTTTCCTCTAGGCGCCGCAGACGGTGGGGGTGACGATCCAAAGCCCAAATCTCCCCTCGATCCTGCATGTGTTGGGCTATTTGGGTGGTCTTGCCGCCCGGAGCAGCGCAGCAGTCGATCACCCGCTCCCCTGGCTGGGGATCCAGCCAATGCACCACCTGCTGGGCACTGGCATCCTGAACGCTCCACCACCCTTGGGCAAAGCCGGGTAGGGCCGTGATGTCGCCGGCATGATCCTGGAGGCGCAAGGCGCCCGGCACCTCGGAGATGGGGAGGGCAGGGATCCCTGCTTCTGCCAGGGCTTGGATGACCCTGTCTACCTCTGCCCGCAGCGGGTTAACCCGCAGATCTAGGTGGGGCGGTCGGTTGAACCAGGCGCACAACTGCTCGGCTTCTGCTGGCCCCAGGCGCTCCCACCATAGGCTCACCAACCAGTCGGGAAAGCTGTGCCGGATCCCCAAAGCCTGAATTGGGTCGGCTGGCAGAGTGTCCTCGAGGGGCTTGAGGGGATCCTTCTCTGGCTGATCCAACACTTGCCGCTGGTAGGCGCGCAAGATGCCGTTCACCACCCCTGTCAGGGATCCCAGCCCCATCTGGCGGGCCAATTCCACGCTGGTGTGGATGGCAGCGCTGGGGGGGATGTGATCCAAAAAAGCCAGCTGGTAGAGGCCAAGGTGCAGAATGAGCCGCAAATCGGGCGGTTGCTTGTGGGCAGGACGTTGGGCAAAGCAGTCGATTAGGGCGTCGAGGGTGCGACGACGGCGGGTAATGCCATACACCAGCTCGCTGACCAGATGCCGGTCGGCAGGGATCAGGTGGCTGTGGGCCAACAAATGCCCCAGAACCAGGTCGGCATAGGCGTTTTGGCGCTCGATTTTCTGCAGAGCCAACAGAGCCAGTTGGCGCGCGTTCATAGTCATCTCAGGATGTTCTCCCATCGCGTCAGCGGTGTGGAGCACTTTAGGGTCTAGAGATCCAGATCTCCGCTGGAGCAAGGCCGCTCCCAGGCGATACTGGAAAAGCCCCTCAAGGGATCCCATCATGCCTTACTCAACTGCTTTTCTGGAGGTGATCCCCGCCATCGACCTTCTCCAGGGCCGCGCCGTGCGCCTCTACCAGGGGGATTACGCTCAGGCGGAACAGGTGGCCGATGACCCCATCCAGCAGGCCGAAGCTTGGGCGGCACAGGGTGCCCCTCGCCTGCATGTGGTGGATTTGGACGGAGCCAAAAGCGGGGATCCAGTCAACCTGCCCATCATTGAGCGCATTGTCCGCAGCCTGGCCATCCCGGTGCAGGTGGGGGGTGGGATCCGATCCCTGGAACGGGCGCGGCAGTTGTTGGATTTGGGGGTGGATCGGGTGATCGTTGGCACCCTAGCCGTAGAGGATCCCGACACCCTGGAGGCGATGACCCAAGCCTTCCCCGGTCGGGTTTGGGTGGGGATCGACGCTCGGCAAGGGCAGGTAGCCACCCGCGGCTGGCTGAGCACCACTCCCCTGCGGGCCACCGAATTGGTGCAACGGGTGGGGGAACAGGGCGTCGCCGGCATCATCTACACCGACATTGGCCGGGATGGCACCCTGGCCGGCCCCAACCTACAACAGTTGCAGGAGATCCTCGCCATCTCCCGCCTGCCTGTGATTGCTTCGGGGGGAATCGGATCGCTAACGGATTTGCTGGCTTTGTTGAGCTTGCCCGGTTTGACGGGGGCTATTTTGGGTAAAGCCCTCTACTCAGGGGCGATCTCCTTGCAAGAGGCTTTGCGAGCTGTGGGGCCGGGCCGCTGGCAAGATCTACCGCCGGAAACCGGATCCCTGTGGGCCTAGGTATCCATCCAGAGATCGAGCGAAAGACAGCCCTGGCAAAACCTCTGCCATACTGGTGAAATCAACAGGCAACTTCATGCGACAACATCAGCCGCTGGTGAAGGTTTTCCAAGACATTTTTGTTTTTCAGGTCATGTCTGTCCCTGCGCTTCGCCCTGCTGTTCGAGCTTTACAACCCGAGTTGGTGACCTGGCGCCGCCACATCCACAAGTATCCCGAGCTGGGCTTCCAGGAGAAGCAAACCGCCGCCTACATCAGCCAGCGCCTGAAAAGCTGGGGGATCCCGCACCAGACTGGCATTGCCCACACCGGCATTGTAGCCACCATTGAGGGAGAGCAGCCGGGGCCGGTTTTGGCGCTGCGGGCCGATATGGATGCCCTGCCCATTCATGAGGCCAATGAAGTCGAGTACCGCTCCGCCATCCCCAACGTCATGCACGCCTGTGGCCACGACGGCCATACGGCCATTGCTATGGGCACCGCCAAGCTGCTGCAACAGCACCGTCAACACCTCAAGGGCACGGTCAAGGTCATTTTTCAACCTGCCGAAGAAGGCCCCGGCGGAGCCAAGCCCATGCTGGAGGCGGGGGTTCTGAAAAACCCGGATGTGGAAGCCATCCTCGGCCTACACCTGTGGAATAATCGCCCTCTGGGCACTATTGGCGTGAAAAGTGGCCCCTCGATGGCCTTTGCCGACCGCTTTCAGATTCAGGTGATCGGGCGAGGCGGACATGCTGCCCTTCCCCAACAAACAGTGGATGCCATTGTGGTGGGATCCCACATTGTCAATGCTTTGCAGACCATTGTCTCCCGCAATGTGGATCCGATGCTGCCGGCGGTGGTGACGGTGGGCCGTTTCCGGGCCGGCGATGCCTTCAACGTTATCGCCCCAAGCGCAGAAATTTGGGGTACTGTGCGCAGTTTTCACCCTGAAGTGGCCGATTTGATCCCAAAGCGCATGGAAGAAATCGTTGCCGGCATTTGCCAAGCCTACGGAGCCACCTACGAGTTTCAGTACGAACGGGGCTACCCGGCGGTTTGCAACGATCCTGCTATGGTAGCGCTGGTGGAACAAGCTGCCCGCCAGGTGTTTGGCCCAGAGGCGAGGATCATCCCAGAGATGACCATGGGCGGAGAGGATGTCTCGTTTTTCCTGAATGAGGTGCCTGGCTGCTACTTTTTTTTGGGATCCGCCAACCCCGAAAGGGGCCTGAACTACCCTCACCACCACCCCCGCTTCGACTTCGATGAGGCTGCCCTTGGCATTGGGGTAGAGCTGTTCCTGCGCTGCATTGAGAACTACACCGGGCAAGCCTTGAGTTAGCGGGAAACCTCGGCTAGGGCCTGAGCAAGTCAGCGGATCCGCTGCCGGGAAGCAGCAAGGGCTTCATAGGTTCTGGGGTGGGACGGGTAGGGGCAGGATCCCCGTCGGTGGGAATGTAGAGGGGCGTTGGGTTGGGATCCCCACCGAAGGCCAGCACAAGGGCTTCCAGCAGGGCCTGTCGCTGTTGCCGGTTCAGGGATTGTACAACGGCTTTGTCTTGGGCGTAGGGGTTGACCGTGAGGCGGTCGGCACCGGGATACCGTTGGGCGATGATTGGCTCATTGGCATCAAAATAGTCCGCCAGCGTCAGTTGCCAGTCAAAGCGGTCGGTCGGGGAGCGACCGGCCACCTGCAGATGGTAAACCATCATCCGCCGCACCAAGGTATCTTCCTCAAGCGTAGGGCCGCCGTCATTGGGGTTAATGGGGGTGTAGACGTTTTCCAGCGGCAGATCCGGCAATGCCTCGTACACCCGCCGCGCCGCTTCGGGGATCAGCCGCAACTGAGCATAGGCAGGCCCGGATCCCAGCAGAACCGCAACGGCAATGCCCAGCAAACCTGGCAAAAGGGCTTGTTTCCTCATCCTGCTCGCCCCAAAACTTGTTTCTGTGAAATGAATTGTATTGCAATCAAGCAGTGGTTTCGGATTGTAGATTTGGCAGATTCAGCGATTGAGATCAGGCCACAGTTGGAGTTTTGGGCCATTGCTAATCAATGCTGAGTCCATCCACCACCTGAGGTTGAGGACGCGGTTTGAGAGGGGCTGACTGAGCCAAGCGATCCCGCTGGTGGTGTTCTTGAGAATGCCTTTGCCAGAGGCCAAGAATATCCAACGTTTCGCCGCCATGCTGCGTGTAGCGCTGCCGCACTTTGCACAGTACAGGGGTATTGACGCACACCCCGGAGATGATCACCTGACCTTTGCTCAAGGCGGGCAATTCCTGTAACAGATCCCGTCCGGCAGCCTCGACACTGTGGCGCAGATTTTCTTGATCGGAAGGGTTGACAATTCGCATTAAAAATTGGCTCATGCATTGCGACAAAATGTCCGAGTCTAACTTGCCAGGGCGTTGCGTGATGAGACCTACCCCCAGTCCAAACTTGCGTCCTTCGCTGAGGATGGTGCGCAGCACCTGTTTGCAACGGGAAGGCTCGTGGGCAGGGGCAAACCGATGGGCCTCTTCCAGCAAAATAAAGACGGGATAAGGCAAGTAATTTTCGTCCCCCGGCTGGATCTTGCCTTTGTGGGTATTGATCCGAGCATAGTTGGCCTGGCGCAAGATGGCAGCAGCGATCACCTGCTGTTCTTCTTGGCTGATCTCGTGCATTTGTAGAATGGTCACCTGCCCCGGCTCAAACAAGTCTTTGGGGGCCAGATGTTCTACATTGCTGAAATAAGGAGAGCGGTCGATCTGTTCTAATTTCCACTCCAAGGCGGCGGCTGAGGATCCTTGGGATCCATCTTCTGCAGAATCGGCTTCATTTACGGCATCGATTAAGTCCTGAATCGTCCAGCGGATCGGGTTAAATTGAGTTGTTTTGCGAAAGGCTTTCTCCAGAAAAGATTTCTGTCGGTCAGTGGTCTCTGGCAGCAGGGTCAGAATATCAAAGAAGTTAAGAGAAGATACACGAATCTTAATTTCCTGCGGTGAAAGAACCTTGACTTTAGGACGGTAGCCGTCTTCCCCAAAAAACTTGGGGTGGGACTGCATTTCTGCCAGCGTGTGGTATTCCCCGTGGGGATCGAAAATGAGGACGGCAGCTCGGTTTTTGGGCAAAAGCAGCTCTTCAATCAAAACCCCTGCTGTATAAGATTTGCCGGATCCTGTCCCCGCCAAAATGGCCAGATGGGTGCTGACCATTTCCTTGACGTCCAGTACTACGGGCACTG
>NZ_JANSIO010000020.1:0-1068 GCF_047462195.1 Synechococcus sp. R3-13
CCCCCGCCACCCGCAGGATCCCCTGCTGCCAAAGGGATCCCTCCCAGATCAAACTCGGCCTTGCCCGCTCCGCCATACTCCCATGCCTGCCCCTGGGCTTGAGAGCAGCGCCTAACTGCTGCGGGAGCGCCGTCGCCTGGAGGCTGCTGGAGATTGCTGGGCAGGGCTGATCCCCAGTTCCGCGGCTGGCTCGGCCAAGCTGCTCTGCACGGCTGACGGGAACGATTCAGCAGAAGGGATTTCGGGTTCCGAGGGTTCGGGTGGAGAAACGGTATCCAGCGGCTCCTTCTCCTGCAAGGCATCCGGTTCGGGCGCCAACTCCTCCGCCTGAGAAGTTGCCTCAGTCTCCATCCTGGGCGGACTTTCCGCCTCTAGAGTTCCCGGCAGAACCACCCTAACCGCCGTGTCTCGGCCCCAAGGCGGCGGCTGGTCAAGGAGCAACAGCGGCGACAGCCCCAGCTCCGAGTAGACCCGTTGTTGCAGCGGGGTCATCTCCACGGTGACCGTTTGCCGTACCGGGGCCGGACGGCCTTCTGAGGACTCCGTCCCGCTGGCGCGAACGGTGCGGGCTGGGGGAGCGTGGTCTTTGCGTGCGGTGGATTCTGCCTCTTCCCCACGGCCAGAACGGCGGGGCTCTCGACGCTTTGGGTCTGCTCCGCCCCCTGCCGGTTGCAAGAGATCGTCCCCAAGCGGCTCCGGGGTTTCCTCGTCTGCAGGAGTATCTGGGCTCCGCGTAACGAGGCGCTGGCCAGTGCGGGGATCCCCCCAGTCTTCACGGGGACGCTTGCGTCCCGTTTCAACCCGTGGCTCTTCCTCCAGATCGTCTGAAGTCGTAAAGGGATCCGGGCTGGGGCGTCGTTGTCCGGGGGCAGAGCGCGACCGCCGCAGCAGCGCACGGCTATCGCCTCGAGACAGCCCATCGCTCCCCACCCGCAGGCGTGCCCGTTGGGGGTTGCCATCGCGGGGCAGGATCGGGCCGGCCTCTTCCTCATCCCCTCCTTCCGCCTCGGTGGGTAGCGTTACCGTCAGGCCGCTTTCTATTGTTAACAGATGCCCTGGCTCGGCCCC
>NZ_JANSIO010000021.1:0-1061 GCF_047462195.1 Synechococcus sp. R3-13
AGTGGGGGTGGGCTCAGGTGCCAAGGAACCGGGAGAAAGCGGGAGGGAGCGGCGGCGGGATTGGTTAAATTGCTCCACAGCAGCATCAACGCTGGCCTTGCCGTCCCAGCGGGAAGCAGCATTCTGGCGGGAGAGGAAGTCGGCAGCCCGGAAGAGATCGTTGACGTTGATGCTGGTGCCATCCAACAGAGGGGGATTGCTGTCGCGGCGAATGGCATCGTTGACACTTCCGCTTTGGGCCAGGGCCACCCCAGAACCGCTCAGAACCGAGCTCAAAGCCATCCCCACCAGGAGCAGTGCTGGGGGCGAGGGGATCCCACGCCAGCAGACGGGCGATGGATTCAGGAGACGGTTGAGAAGCTTGCCGAGCATTTTATTTCTCCGCTTCGTTTACACGAGGGTGCTGCTCCGCCAGCCCCTCTACCAACAACTGCTGCTCTTCGGCGGTCAAGGGGCGCTTGGCCAACAGGTCTGGCCGCCTTTGCCAGGTTCGAACCAGCTGCTGCTGCAGACGCCAACGGGCAATGGCTTGATGGTCGCCTGAGAGGAGTACCGGCGGCACCTTGTGCCCCTGAAACTCTGCCGGGCGGGTGTATTGAGGATAGTCCAACAGCCCCGCCTGGAAGCTTTCGCTCTTTAACGAGTCTACCTTGCCCACAGTGCCCGGCAAGAGCCTCACCACGCCGTTGATCAGGGCCAGCGCCGGAATTTCCCCCCCGGTCAGGACAAAATCCCCCAGCGACACCTCGCGGGTGGCCAGGTATTGGCGGATGCGTTCGTCAAAGCCTTCGTACTGGCCACACAGCAGGATCAGCTGCGCCTTCTGGGCCAGCTCCTGCAGCAGCGCCTGGTTTAGCGGTTGCCCCTGGGGCGTCAGCAGAATGATCTCGCAGGGATCCAACCGGGGCAGGGAGGCGACAGCAGCGAAGAAAGGCTCTGGCTTGAGCACCATGCCCACCCCACCCCCGTAGGGCTCATCATCGACACGGCGGTGCTTATCGGTGGCGAAGTCGCGTGGATTGGTGCAGTGGACTTCGGCGATCCCCTGCTGTAGGGCTTTG
>NZ_JANSIO010000022.1:0-3410 GCF_047462195.1 Synechococcus sp. R3-13
CTTCCTGGCCGGGCACTACGCGTTCTTGGGGCGGCTGGGGTTCCCCGGCCTGGGCCTGAGAAACAGCCGTTCCGTCCACTTCTGGATGGCGGCCCTGCCCACAGTGGGGATTTGGGCGGCGGCAATAGGTATCGGCATAATGGCCTTTAACTTGAACGGCTTGAACTTCAACCAGTCCATCCTGGACAGCCAGGGCCGCTTCATCCCCACCTACGCCGATCTCCTCAACCGCGCCAATCTGGGGATCCAGGTGATGCACGCCCCCAACGCCCATCATTTTCCCTTGCTGCTGGCGGCTCAACCCTAAGGCAGGCTAGGGGCAGTCCAGCCGGAAAGCGCGGTGAATAGCTTGCAAGGCCGGGATCCCTCGATCCCGGCGCACTACACAGCTCACCTTGATCTCCGAGGTGGCGATCATCTCGATGTTGATTCCGGCTTCGGCTAGGGCTGCAAACAGGCGAGCAGCCACGCCAGGGTAGGTTTCCATCTCGGCGCCGACAATGCTGACCTTGGCAATGTCGTGATCCGCGTCAACTCCTGCCGCCTGGAGCTCTTCGGCCACCTGCCGGCAGACTGCCTCAGCAGCCATCGCTTGATCCTGAGGCACGGTAAAGGCAATGTCGGTACTGGGGATCCCGTTGTGGTAGCCCCGCTGGCTTTGGATGATGGTGTCCACGATGATCCCGGCAGCCGCCAAGCGCCCGAACAAATGGGCGGCAGTTCCCGGACGATCCGGCACTTTGCGAAGGCCCAGCCGCGATTGCTTCAAATCCAAGGCAACACCGCGTACCGGGTGGCTGTCTTGAGGGGCAGCCGGCATCTTTGCCCGATGCAAGTGGGGGATCACCTGGAACGACTCTCCCAGAGCCAAGGCGGCATCACCGGCCCGCTCCGCAGCCACCACACAGCTCACCTTGATCTCGGACATGGAGATCATCTGCAAATTGATCCCGGCCTCGGCCAGCACCTGGAACATTTGCGCCGCGATCCCAGGTCGGCCCATCATCCCCACCCCGGCAATGCTGACTTTGGCCACCGCCTCATCCACAATCACCGCTGCACACTGCAGCTCTTGGCCAATCCGCCGGGCAACGGCTGCAGCCTCGGCCACCTGCGACCGACTGACTGTAAAGGCAATGTCATTGGTGGGCTGGGGCACGGATCCCTGCGGCAAGGAGTCCGTCTCGCTGGCGTGAGCGGCTGTGAACTGGAGCGACTGCAAAATCAAATCCACATTCACCCCTGCCGCCGCGATCCCCTGAAAGAGCTGGGCGGCAATGCCAGGGCGATCCGGCACCCCCACCAACACCAACTTGGCCTGATCCCGATCCAGCTCCACCGTATCCACCGCCAGGCCCAGCTCGATACTGCTGTCGGCAGCACGAGGACGGGGGGGAGGAGAAAGAATGAGAGTGCCCTCGCATCCCGCCTGCAACGGCTCCAAGCTGGAGCGCACCCGCAGCTTCACACCGTAGTTGCGGGCAATTTCCACCGAGCGGGGATGCAGCACCTGGGCCCCCAAGCTGGCCAGCTCCAACATTTCATCACTGGTGATCTCCGGCAGCAGCCTGGCCTCAGGCACCTTACGCGGATCCGTGGTGAAGATCCCCGGCACATCGGTGTAGATCTCACACAGCTCTGCTCCCAAAGCCACTGCCAAGGCCACCGCCGTGGTGTCGGATCCCCCCCGACCCAGGGTGGTGATCTCCAGCTCCGCCAGGCTGGTAATCCCCTGGAACCCGGCCACCACCACCACCTCTTCCCGCTCCAGGTGCTGCCACAGGCGGTCAGTGTGGATGTGCAAAATGCGGGCCCGGCTGTGATCCCGAGTGGTGACAATGCCCACCTGGGCTGCCGTCAGGGAAAGGGCAGGACACCCCAAGCGTTGCAGCGCCAAGGCCACCAGGGCAATGCTCACCTGCTCACCGGTGGAAAGGAGCATATCCCATTCCCGCAACTGGGCCGGTGTGGTCGGGGATCCCTGCAAGATCTGCTCCCCCAAGCCCACAAGGCGATCGGTTTCATCCCCCATCGCCGAGACCACCACCACCACCCGATGCCCTGCCTTCACCGTGTGGGCCACCCGTTGAGCCACGGCCTGGATACGCTCCACAGAGCCGACAGAGGTACCGCCGTACTTTTGAACAATTAAGCTGCGTTGCATGAGAGGAGAACGAGGTCAGGGGCGGTTTGGATCCTACCCCGGATCTAGGCCAAGCCCAGTCCATTTTGCAAAAACGGCGGTACCGGCAGCAGGATCAGCACCAGCAGCGTGAGCATCCCCAGCCCCAGCAGATCCCGGGCCTCGTCCAGTTCCGTCACATCGTTGAGGGCCGGCTCGTCGGCACTGGAAATCACAAACAGCAGCAGCGCCCAGAGCAACAACCAGGGCTGCACCGTCAAGGCCAGCAGCAGCACCAACCAGCGGGCTACCCGGCCTACATTCGCTCCCATCTGCTGTCCATACACCGCGTGGACAATGTGCCCCCCATCCAGTTGGCCCACCGGCATCAGGTTAAACGCGATCACCACCAGCCCCAGCCAGCCGGCAAAGGCCAGCGGGTGCAGATCGATCACCTGCCCCGGCTGCAACTGATCCCCCAGCACCATGCGGGCCAGAATTGCCAGCAGCACCGATAGGCGCGGGTCAATGCGATGAAAACTAATCGGGGTCGGCTGCCCCTCCGGCACCGCGGGAGGATCTACAGGCGCTGAAAACACCAGCCCCAGCAACAGCATGCCCAAAGCAACAAGACTCCCTGCCAGCGGCCCAGCGGCGGCGATATCAAACAACACCTTGCGGTTGGGCACCGGCTCTTTCAACTGGATAAACGCCCCAAAAGTCCCTAGGACAAAAGGCACCGGGATGAAATAGGGCAGCGAGGTTTTGATGTGGTGGCGGCGGGCCACCCAGTAACGAGTCCACTCATGGGATCCCAAAATGGCAAGGATCCCGACCGCATAGGGCAATCCTTTCATCAGAGAGGGCAAATGCAGCAGCCGGTCAGGGCTAACCCCAGCCGCGTGGGCCCCAGCACTGAGGGTTGTCCAGAAGGTGAATAGCAACAGCCCCAAAGCCAGCAGCGGCAACTCTCGACTGTCCGCCAGGGAGCGCCGCGCCGCCGGGTTGGGCACCAAGGCAAAAAAGGGCTTACCGGCAAACCCCTCCTGCAGCACCACCAAAAAGCGTTTGCCGAAAGTGGTTTCCACGTTTTGCTGCACCCGCTCATAGGCTTCACTGGGATCCGCCCGCAAGTTGCCCCGGCAGATGATCGCCTGGGGGCGGTACTCCACATTTTGCAAATAAAAGACGTTCCAGGGGAAGCAATGGCTCAGCTTCTCCCGCGGCACTTCGGAGATGGGGGTGTGGGCAAGAGCCAGCGAGACCGGATCTGCGGCGCCGTCTTCCT